>JBKJPJ010000005.1:0-3681 GCA_046595225.1 Saccharimonadales bacterium (SeqCode) | reverse complement strand
GTATCACGTAAGAAAAAAGTATTAGCCAAGCAGAAAAAAGGTAAAGCCCGCATGAAGCGATTTGGAAAAGTAGACATTCCAGCCGAAGCCTTCACCGTCCTCCTTAAGCGAGACTAGCAATAATCAAGTATTTCGTAGTGCTCGCTTGTATAGCTGTTCTAAAATCTTATGCGTAATGGTTTCTGAATCTAAAGAACCATCAACCTCTACTAATAACCCTTTTAAACGGTAATATTCGATTACCGAAACTGTTTTACTGCGGAACTCATGTAACCGCGTATCAATTTTTTCTAGAGCATCATCAATTCGTGGACCACGTTCTTGTGACATTTGGTCCTCTTCCCAGCGTTGCCAGACTATTTCTTCTTGTACGTTAAGATGTACAACAGCTTTAATAGGATGATTAGCCGCTGCCGCTGCGGCAATAACTCCTTTTTCTTCACCATGCCATTTACCCACAGAACTTAGTATTATCGGCTGGTCTGCCAGCTCTGGTTTAGACAAATAAGGTAGAAAAATACTTATAAAATCTTTGGTTGGAATCAGCTGTCCAGCGTCCATTATGATTTTCACACGGTTAGGAACCGGACTATTACGAAAGATATCGCCGCTGCCCAGTACATTTGCCCCCAGTAACGTAGCGAGACTCTTTGCTTGGGTATCTTTACCGGCAAATGGTAGGCCAAATAAGTTAATTGACCCAGTTCCCAGCCAAAGCTTAATCGTATGTATCTGTTTTAATTGTTTATCGCCGTTCATTGTAAAACTATATCAGATACTGGTATACTGCTTATGTAGAAATTAATTTGATGAATCAATTAATAAAAAAAATGATGAGAAGTCTCGTTAAGATATATAAACAGCGACCACCCTTAGTATTTATTGTTCTTGCCGTGATCATGGTTGGGGTATTTTTTCTTGTACGATCGTTTGCTTCGACACCAAACGCAGCAGTTGAGCCAGAGAAGGGTACTGTTACTTTGCCAGCTTTTTCAGTCCAAGACCCAAATGCCAGTGGCGGGAGTTATCTCAAGTTCGGGAGTGGAGTGATTGATCCGCTTAATCCTGGGGAGACCTGGGGTGACCACATGGGCATTAGCGGTGAGATAAATCGGATAAACATAGATCACACAGCCGAGCTCGGTATTAAATGGCTAAAATTCTCGCACGAATATGATTGGGGGCCATTTGACACAAGTTTTATAACCTACGCTCATTCAAAGGGAATCAAAGTTATAGAAAGCTGCCAAAAGACGCCACACGAATATAGTCTGGCAGATATCCCTAGCTTTACTGACTGGTGTGGTAATTGGGCATTTTCTGGTGTTGATGCTATAGAGATAGGTAATGAATGGAATCATGCTGATCCGTTTTGGCAAAAAAATCCAGTTGGGGATTATAGCGTACAGGCAAAGATACACGACGCCACCATTAAACGAATCCGTGCCCTTTCGCCAACTATGCCAATTATTACTGTCGGCTGGTCGAGCGAAGATTCACCTAATTTGCCAAATGAGGCTATGGGTAAGATGCTCGCTAAGTCAGACGGTACTATTAAAAATCAGGCTTCTTATATTGGGCATCACCCCTACGCTTACAATTGTTCTAGTGTCTTAGATTGTGGCTATCCCAATAATGTACATGATAGTAATTTTTTAGCCTCGCAAGATGTTTATGCTGCTGCGGCGTTTAGTGGATTAAAGAAACCAATGGCTTTTACGGAAATTGGGGCTCCCAGCGGGAACGGATCTATAAAGAGATTAGGAGATGGAGTTGTTTTTTCTAAAACTACTCAGTACATAACGTACAAAGAATATCTCGCTGGTATTGCTTTAATGCGAGCCAAAGGGACACCAATTGGTTTAATCCTGTGGTCCACCATAAAAGATGGTGAGGCTGCTACAAATATTTTAGAGCAGTCATTAGGAATATACGACTCTAACTATGCTATTAAGCCCGCTGGTCTCTTAGTGGCCTGCCAGGCTTCAAAACCATGGGACAACTCCGGTACCAATTGTTGGTAAAACTCAGTTTTAAAGGGTAACTTTCAGAATTAGCACTCTTGACTAGGGAGTGCCAAATTTGATAAACTAGCACTATACCTAAGAGAGTGCCATGACTGATAGACAACAACAAATTTTAAGCGCCATAGTAGAGCAGTACGCAGAAGTAGCTAGCCCCGTGGGTTCAACCTTGCTGGCAAAGTTATTTAGTGTGTCTTCGGCTACCATCCGAGCCGAAATGGCCGATTTAGAACGTCAAGGTTTTATTACCCAGCCACACACCAGCGCCGGCCGCACCCCTACCGACAAAGGGTATCGATACTATGTTAACAATATGAGCCAGAATCCAATTGCGAATAGTAAGCCGCATGCCGAAAACAGGGGCGAACGTGCTCTGGCTGCCCGGGTACATCGCGGCGGTTCTCCGGAAGGGACAATTCGGAACGCTGTAGACACCTTAGTAGAATTAACGCATAACTTGGGTATGGCTACCTTAGGTAACCAGTTGTACATGAGTGGCCTTAGTAATTTGTTTGGGCAACCGGAGTTCATTGATGCTGCCCAGGTGCAACAAGTTGCCCGTTTATTGGATAATCTGGAGCCGTGGCTCCGTGAGGCAGCTCCTAACGAACCGCTGAGTGTCTACATTGGAGCCGAAAACCCTATTGGCCGAAGTGCCGGTTGTAGTTTAATTATTAGCAAATTCCGTAGTTCATATAGCGACCAGAGCTACATTGGAGTACTGGGCCCCACCCGTCAGAGTTACCGTGATGTCATGAATTTAGTTCAACACGCCGGAACAGCTTTAGAGGAGGCAATGTATGAGTAAAAAGCCAAAAAAAGAAGTTTCGGAAGAAACTCCCCAAGAAGATTTACAGCTAAAAATTAGCCAGTTAACCGAGGCTTTGCAACGAGAGCGGGCCGATGCCGATAACATCCGCCGCCGGCACGACCAACAGATTGGCGGCCTTAAGGATATGGTTAAGGTTAATGTCGTCCGGGATCTGTTACCGGTCATCGACAACTTCGAACGGGCCCTTAAACATGTGCCCAAAGACCTTGAGAAAAACGACTATATCAAAGGGGTTAATGGGGTGGTCAAGCAGTTCGAAGATACCTTAAAGAACATCGGTGTTCAGCGCATCAAAACGGTGGGTGAAGTTTTTGACCCACGGTTACATGAAGCGATCAGCATGGAAGATGGTGCAGAAGAAGGCGGCAATACCGTTGAGGTTGTTAGCGAAGAAGTTCAACCAGGCTACCAGCTTGGAAACGACATAATCCGCCACGCCATGGTTAAAGTTAAAATGGCAAAGAAAGTCAATTAGTTTAAGGAGAAATAATATGGGAAAAATTATAGGAATCGATTTAGGAACAACAAACAGCGCAATGGCTGTAATGCAATCTGGTAAGCCAGAAATTATTGCCAATAGCGAAGGTGCTCGAACCACACCGAGCGTGGTTGCAGTTAATAAAAATGGTGAGCGTTTGGTGGGCCAAGTTGCTCGTCGCCAACAAGTTACTAATAGTAAAAATACTGTTTACGAAGTAAAGCGACTCATAGGGCGTCGTTGGGAAGATAAAGAAGTCCAACGCGACATTAAACTTATGGGCTATGAAATGGTCAAGAGTGGCAACGGTGTCAAAGTAAAGATGGGTGACAAAGAGTACAGTGCTG
>JBKJPJ010000029.1:0-2575 GCA_046595225.1 Saccharimonadales bacterium (SeqCode) | reverse complement strand
CAAGACAACTAATTTGTTACATATATTCATGTGTTTGTTAGATTTGATTGTGTTCCATCCTCCATCCAATATCGTCACTACTGCTCAAGGTGAAGATCCCTGGCATGAATCACGATTTAATCAAGTGTTATCTCAGATTAGTGCTATGTCCTGGACACGTGCTACTGCTATTGTTTCGTATGTACCGTAGAGACCCCATAGTTTGCGTATACCCATAATTGGCGGATGTTGCCCAAAAAAAAAGCCGTCACAAATTCAAAGCTTTTCCCACTGTATGCGCAATTCATGTCGCAAAATAATACTGCATGCATTGTGTGTTGTAGTTCAACTATGTCGTTTCCTTCACACCACTCCAAACGTGGTCCATACAAGAATGAATACAAAAAAGAGGATATCATGTCCGCTCTCAATGACATGAAAGATGCACAGCGTTCAGGACACAAACTATCATATAAGACTGCAGGTGCTCCGTACAATATACCTGAGTCCACTATGCGTCATTACCATGCAAAGACTGCAGCCGCCCTTGCTTCCTCGCCTCGTCATTCCCTGCCAAGTGATGTTATGGAGACAGTCGTTACTGCCAGTTCGGCTGCCAGTCACAAGCGATTATTGACAGACGAGTATGAACAAAAGTTGATCACATGGATTGAACAGTGTAAAGATGTGACAGAACCACCTGAGATTGTAATGATTCGACACAAAGCCATGCGCCTACATTTTGCTATCAACAAGATTCCAATCACTGCGGAAAACGACGACAAGATTGCATCCAAAAAGTGGTGGAAGGGCTTCCGACAACGACACCCCACTTTGTCTCTTCGACAACCACAACTACTTGATATATTACGAGCAAGAGCCACACAGCCAGAGATCATTAATCACATGTATGATCTGCTTAAATATCAGTACGACACATATCGATTCCAGCCTCATCAGATATGGGCATGTGATGAGACAGGGGTTGACGACAATTTTAAAGTTCGTAAAGTGGTAGCACAAAAAGGTGCGTATATGCACACACCAAAAATGCACACAAATTGCCATTACTGCAAGGCGTAATATCATGTTAGTTAAATATTTTTTTTGTTTTGTTCCAGGCCAAAAACGGGTCGCCAAAAAGGCTTCAAAACTGCCTGTACACATGTCAATAATGCACATGTGTAATGCTGTCGGTACCTCTCTTCCCCCTCTCTACGTATTTGCCGGTGTCAATTTACTGCATAATATGCTGGAAGGCGCACCAGACGGTAAATAGCACGCAATTGAAAAAAGAGAAAAAAGCGTGAAAATTGTGCTGACTTTGATGCATTCATATGTGCGATAGGGGCTGCCATGGCTTTTCAAAAAAATGGCTCATTAGCGTTACTTTTTGTGATGTTATTCGTCATTTGGTGAAATACAAATACGAAGGACCGACTTTATTGATACTTGACGGACACAACTCACACCACGACACCGATGCGCTTGAATTGTAAGTAGACGGGTACATGTATGGGGGATATGTATATGTTGTGATGAACATGGGTTTGATTTTTTTTCCACATGTTTCCAGATGTGTTAGTAACAATATCCACGTGTTGAACCTCCCTGCTCACACCACGCACTTGTTACAAGTTGCTGATATATCCATTTTTGGCCCCTTCAAAAGAGAGCTACCAGCATCTCTGAATTTATGGAGAACACAGCATGAGTATACGATACAACCACAACACATGGTTGCAGCAACACGCAAAGCATGGGAAAGAGCCGCAAAGCGAGCAAATTGCATTGCAGGTTTTGAAAAAGCGGGCATATGGCCCTATGACCGCACCAAAATCACAGAAAAAGTGTACAAAGAAGGTGTACTCCATCGTGGTTTAGTCGATGATTCTGTTCGATACACCCCTCCCCCAGTTCCTCTATATCCTCCCGTGTTGTTAGACTCGGGGCTTTCTTCTTCCTCTCTCGTTTCCGCTCGTCCTCCTTTGATCGAGACCACAGAGTCCGTTTTAGCCCCACCCCAGCCTATCCCCATTAAACACAAAAAACCACGCGCACCCAACACAATATCAACAACATATGCAGTGATGCTTGAACAACCACAAATTATCGAGGAGCTCAAAAGAAAAAAAGCGAAGAAAGAGGCAGAGGAGAAGAAACAAGAAAATAAGAGAAAAAGGGAGGAAAAGAAGCAAGAAAAAGCAGCCAACACAATCACACATAGTTACAAACGACAACGGGGATATAAGAGACTCATCAATCGACACAATAACAAAGAGAATACCCCCCCAACATCACAAAATATCATTGTAGACCCGTACGAGTAAGACGCCAATCATGGAGTCCTGCCGATTCATTAGCCCCCTCCATCCGCCCCATGTTCAGCCCATCCCCATGTCACAACCAATCAAGTAACATTTCTCATCACCACACAGTTTGATGCGCTAGCTATGCACCAAAAGCATGCATGATATGCGCGGAAGAGAAAGCGCCGCAACATGTTATAGAAAAATGCGATGTGTCAAAATCCGCCAATGTATGGATTCTCTACGGTACATCCGCGTATATGCATGTGCGCATGTATATACGCGGA
>JBKJPJ010000091.1:0-2709 GCA_046595225.1 Saccharimonadales bacterium (SeqCode) | reverse complement strand
TACGAAGTTAATGAAAAGAATGAACCTATTGGCGTAGCTTATTGTTTGGGTTGTTGGGAAAACAGCCATAAAAAACGGCAGTTAGTCCACCTTTCAGGAAACTTTAGAATGAGAGTATGTACTGCTTGTGAGCGTAATTACGATGGCAGGTACGCAAGCGATATAGTCCCAACGACAATCGAATAATTTTCTTTTAATGGAAATAGAAAAATGAATCCTACACTTGTCATGGCAATAAAAGAGCGCAAGGTTTTAGAGCTACGTTATCACGGCTATTCAAGAACTGTAGAGCCCTGTGCTTATGGGCGTAAAAAAGATGGAGAAGACATTTTACGTTGCTATCAAATTTCGGGCGGTAGTGAAAGTGGTGAACATGCGGGATGGAAAGTACTTAAAGTGCACCAAGTATTTTCTATGCACTTAACTGAGATGAAGTTCTTAGTACGTCCTGAATACAAACGTAATGACAAATCTATGGATTATATATATGAACAAATCTAATTAATTTGAGATTTTAATGTTTAAAACACTCTTGTTAGTGAGCATCTTAGCTATTTATATAAGAGTTACCCAAAAAAACGTGCAATTTATTATTTTAATGAAGACTATATTAAAACATTGTAGCTATCATCTTGACTTTACTAATAGGCTAAAACTGAAATATCATTTAATTATTATGTAATACAATTAAATTTTTAGGAATCGAACTCCTGTCCTATTTTTATCGATGAGATTAAAAAAATCATTTTTAATGAATCTTTCATTGAATAAAGTTGAAGGCATGTTGAAGAGATATTACAATGTGTCCCAATTAGGTGTCCCATATTTTAATTTAAAGTACCATGAAAATGGCATATAACAGTTAATAATCAATAATTTAGTTGTTTATTTTGGTTCTGGTTCGATTCCCCCCAGCTCCACCATTTTAGTGTTTCACCTAGTAGCAATAAGTATCAAAAGCCTAGCAAATTCAACCTTCTAGGCTTTTTTTACGTCTATTACAGTTGCAAGTTGTATCTTTACATATCATGTTTTTGAGGGTACAGTTTGAGGGTACAAGCAATTTATATAAAAACATACCCTCAAAATTGATCCAAAGGTTGCTACTATGCCGAAGCTAGCTGAACGTTTAACTGATATGAAAGTTAAAACTGCGAAGCCAAAAGAAAAGCCCTATAAATTGGCTGCTGGGCGTGGTTTGCATTTACTTGTTAAAACCGATGGTTCAAAACATTGGCAATTTAGATTTAGGTTTGATGCTAAGGAAAACACGCTTGCTATCGGGCGTTATCCTGAATTATCACTAGCCAGTGCTGAAAAGAAAGCCACTAACACGCTTGAACTGCTAGCCGAAGGTATTGACCCTAGTGAAAGCAGAAAAGCTGCTAAGGCCTCTAAAACTAGCGCGCATGCTAATAGTTTTGAAGTGGTAGCACGTGAATGGGCTATTAGTTACTTTACTAATAAATCAGCTTCACATAAAGACCGCACGCTTAGACGATTAGAAAACTATATATTCCCGTGGTTAGGTAGTAAGCCAATATCAGAAATAACCGCACCACAGATTTTAGAAGTGATTAAGCGTATCGAGAACTTGAATAAACTCGAAACCGCACATCGTACTTTACAAGCCTCTAGCCAAATATTTCGCCATGCTGTACAAACAGGCAGGGCATTACGCGACCCTTGTGTAGATTTAAGAGGTGCTTTACCTGCTAGTGTAGTTAAGCACATGGCTGCATTTACTGAGCCCAAAGAGATTGCTGAACTATTGCGTGCAATAGATGGCTTCACAGGCTCTTTTACAGTGCAGACAGCACTAAGGTTATCTCCATTGGTATTTACGCGCCCAAGCGAGCTACGCACAGCTAAATGGGCTGATATTGATTTAGAAACTAATGAATGGCGTTATCGTGTGAGTAAAACTAACACGATGCATTTAGTGCCATTATCTACACAAGCGGCTAAATTGTTTGCAGAAATGAAACCGCTATCTTGTCATGGTGAGTTTGTTTTTCAAGGTGGACATGATCCTAAAAAGCCTATGAGTGCAGCAGCTATCAATGCAGCTTTAAAACGAATGGGTTACGATACACAAAAAGATATAACCGCTCACGGCTTTAGGGCAATGGCGCGGACAATCTTGCATGAGCGATTAAATATTGATCCTTACATTATTGAACATCAACTAGCCCATAAAGTACCTGATGCTCTAGGTGCAGCGTACAACCGTACTAAGTTTTTAGAGCAACGTAAACTTATGATGCAACAATGGGCTGATTACTTAGATGAACTCAAAGCTGGTGCAAAGATAGTGCCATTTAAGACTGCATAAAGGCCATACAAACGCGCTATAACCGATTATTTAAGAAAACCAAGCCTGATGGTTAAACAGGCAAAAGCGGCAATGCTAGTGTCCGTCGAAAGCTACTAGCAAAGCCTAACCACAATGCAATACTTACAAGGAGTATCACACATGGCTAACACCAATTCTACATCCATAACAAAAGATTATTATGATTTCACTACGGATCTTAGTGGTGACATATGGTTAATTCATTCTCTAGCCATGGGCGCAAAAGGGATTGTTAATGATCTTGAATGGGAGAAAAATAATGAGCTATGTGCTACTAAAACAATTCTGCGTCAAGTAATGTGCCATATTGAAGAGCTAGCCGATAAAATTGACCAATCTAGCTTTAAATATAT
>JBKJPJ010000119.1:0-13739 GCA_046595225.1 Saccharimonadales bacterium (SeqCode) | reverse complement strand
TTTAGTTTTAGGCATGATTGACTCCTTAATATGTCCGTTGGTTACCATTCGACTGAGATACTATAAACAAACAAGTCAGTCCAATATGCGCTCGGCCCGTTTTTAACTTCAACACGGGCAATATGCGTACCTCCGGGGATAGATCGGGGAATTGAACAATGTTTAGCATAAGTAGTGCTCGGTTGTTCATTATATAAATCACCTCCTATCCAATTGCCATCTAATTTAACATCTGGCTGGACGAGGCCCGCAGGTTGGTTTGTTGGTCTCCTAGAAGTTACGCAAAATTTAGTCGGTATGTTTACGCTAGCTGGAAATTGCGACCACGGTTGTCCCAAAAATATATCCGTATATACCGCTCCGCCATAACTCAGCCCTAACATATCTCTATTGTAGGCTCTATCGAGTTTCCAGGCATACACAGTACCTTTTGACGAATGGGTGTCAGCAAAAACTGAGGCAGTAACGGTCGCATGAATTTTATCGGCATACTGTGAATAGGAAGCTGCACGGCTATTATAAGCATAGTAGCCACCGCCGGCTATGCCGAAAACTAACGCGAATAACAACATCTTCTTAGCTGGGGAGTTTGGCTTAAACCAACTCAATGTCCGTTTTAGTTTACTTTGGTTTTTTGATGAACGTTTTGTTGAGGTTTTAGTTTTAGGCATGATTTTACCTTATTTGTTTAGTTTTATTTAATTATGCTTAAGATTATACAGCTACTTTAAGATTATTTGCAATTATTCACCATTCACGCTCTTTCAACGCATATAAGCATGTCGAGCATAATCAGTTATAATTGCTACCAGACAATACAAATTCTATGGCCAACCCAACACCCTCATCACCATCACCATCCTCATCCAGTCAAGCTGGCAGCGAGCAAGCGGCCGATGTTATACGCCAAAAAATCCGGCAACTATACGGCAGCGAGCCAGCCACTAGCCAAGAAATAGCCGAAGCATCCAAACCAGGCATACCTCATTCCAAACACCAGCAGTTTATGTTGGAACTGAGCCGCTCGGGTAAGCCGCTCGCCGAGATACAAACTGCCTGGCACAACTATTACCTAGGTCTATCCGACAGCCAAAAACACGAGGTATGGGAAGAGTTCTACAGCCAACACGGCACGAGCATTCAAGCCATGAACATTCCGGCCGGCCAAGCAGCTGCAACCGGCAGCACTCCTGAAAAACATCCAAAGGCAACACATCAGGGTTCATCCCCAGCGAGTGCGGCTCAATCTGCTTCAGATATCAAACGGCAGCTACTCAGCCAGGTGCAGCGGCGTAATAACATTGGAGCTAAACGTCATGCCCACTCATTACTGTTTGGTTTAGCTTTTGGGAGCCTCTTCATGTTTGTGCTGTTGTTTAGCTTCTTCAACGAACGTTTTATTGCCCCATTTATTTCACCCAGCCGGAGCGTCAGCGCTACACCCATTATTATTGACCCTTCCTCGACTGCCGTAGGTAGCGAACCAAAAATCATTATCCCGAAAATCAATGTTGAATTACCGGTAGTCTATACCGAACCTTCGATTGCCGAAAAAGCGGTTCAAGATGCTCTTGAATCTGGAGTAGTGCACTATGCCTCCACGCCGAATCCAGGCCAAAAGGGAAATGGAGTTATTTTTGGGCATTCCAGTAATAATATCCTCAACCAAGGTAAATATAAGTTTGCTTTTGTTTTACTGCGGCGGCTTGAGGTTAATGATACCTTTATCTTGCAAAAAGACGGCATACGCTATGTATATAAGATCTACGCCAGAAAAATAGTCAAGCCCGATGAAGTTTCGGTGTTAAATAACACCGAAAAACCTGCAACTTTCACGCTTATTACGTGTGACCCTCCCGGCACGAGCTTGAACCGGCTAGTAGTCATTGGTGAACAGATCAGCCCAGATCCAGCTAAAAATACTGCCAGTACGGCCACGGGCAACGCCAGTCAGCCAGCAATTCTTCCCAGTAACTCACCGTCACTGTTGCAGCGCATTAGAGGATGGTTCGCTACTTAAGCGAACTGCGCGTTAAAGCCTGGCGGCCCGGAACGCCTGTTGACGGGCCAACACTGTATAGGACTTCGAAATTACGGTCAAAACTCGGCACAAGTCCAGTATCACCAGCCACCAAAATCTGCTTGTTCAGGTTATCGTACTCGAAGGCTGTCAAAACCCCTTCGCTCGATGCAATCAACCGGTGACTATCCATCCAGGTTACTTTATAACCGGCCGGTAACTTTAAACCGCTGTCATAGCGATATTGCCGGTTGTTTTCTAAATCATAGACCGCAAAGCGGCTCCCTCCTTGGAGAGCAATGAATTGGGCATTTGCCGAGAATGAAACAAACTGCGAATCCACATCCAAACGCAGTGCTCTATAGGCAACAGGGAATAAGGTTTTAATTTTCTGATTAAACGATTGCGGATCTTTATAAATGTACAATTTTTTATCGCTTTGAGTTCCGAAAACGACGTACCAGTGATTATCAAATTTAGCCATGTCCAATAAGTACCCCACGGTTTTATCAATTTGACGAAGGTTAACCGAATTATTGCCGTTTCGCAGCTTTACGGTTGCTGTTCCGCCAGCAGTACCATCGTCAGAGACATATACAATTTGATTTTGTCCATTAGAATGAAAATCCAATACTTTGTCGATTAAAAGAGTTACTGCTCTATTTTTAGCATCTGCGGTTCTTAAAGTGCCCGTTGCGCTATCGAATAAATAGAATTGGTCAGGCTGTTTATCTTGCAAAGTTACCTTGGTTAAGGGCAGTGAAAACAACTTGTTTAAATTAAGGCTGGCTGCCGCAGATTCGCGGTCAACTACAATGAATTCGTTGCCACTTGAAAAGGTGTGTTTCAACAATATATGTCGGTTATCGTTCGACCACTCCACTAGTTCCAGTACATGAGATCCACCACTTGCCGTCATTAAGCCAGGGGGCAGCGTAATCGTAGCTACGGGATTGGTGGCATTATTAAGATCTACTATATCAAAACTCTCTAATTTGCCTGGTTGCTGAATGAGCAGCCAGTGGTGATCGGGACTACTGCTCACGAAAGTGGGTTGTGAACCGTAAAGTATTACTTCTTTAGGAGTTAATTTTATAGGGAACAGAAAAGGGTAGGTTACATGCTCCACTCCACCACCATCAAGATTTATATCCTTTTTCCAGCTCCTGAAGCCATCTCTTTTGAGCTGCATATGGTACTGCCCAGCCTGTAAGATAAGGCGCTGATTAGTTTGGCCCTTATTTACTCCGTTGACTGAGATGTTCGAAACGACCGGCTTACTATCAACAAATACCAGTCCATTTTGAATTACCTGACCATTCTTCCGGTTAATGTCATAGCCATTTGCCTGCAAAACCAAGATCAGCGTACCCGCGGCAATGGCTACGCCAATTAACACATATCCAATAAGTAACCGTCTGCGGTGAGCGCGTCTTTTTTTAGGATTTAAAAAGTCCATTGCTTATCTATCGCTTATCTATTAATTATCCATGTCTGTTTGTTATACCTTAGCCAATTATAACACCCCTATGTGCCTGGAAGCCTCTTGCGGCTAAACACAAGAGGAGTTACTATAGTTAGTACGTTCAGGTAACAACTTATAAGAGTGTATGACAAAAAACCTTATTGAATTAAACGGCAAAAAATACGACACAGTAACCGGCGAGGTATTAACCACCGGCTCAGCCTCCACCCCTAAAAAACCTAGCTCCAGTCACAACCCAGCACAAGGTTCATTGGATGGCTTTGTAACTCGTAAGAGCACCCAGCCGCGTAAGGAGGGCTTGACTGCTAAAGGAATGCACTACAAAGCAAGTAAATCCAAGACTCTCATGCGGAGTGCCGTCCATCGTCCAGCTATACAAGCTTTGCAAGAAACTATCGGTCATCTCGGCCAACTCGAAAATAACGCACATGTCGTAGCCGACCACAAGCGAGCGTTGCGGGCAAAAACTGTCACTAAAAGTAACGTTATAAGCCGCTTCGGCAGTGGTACTCCCAGTAACCCGGTAACAGCTACATCTGCAATGTTACCAGTCAGGCCGGCTCCAATTAACCCTCAAGGGATTCTAAACCACAACGAACTTCATACTACCGTACAGTCGGAATCTACGAGTGTACACCAAGCGGCAGCTGTAATGCCCAAGAAGTCTTTTTCTAAAGAATTAGAAAGTGCCCAGAGCCACACCCAACCAAAACTACCAAAGCGTAAGCTTCACCACCGGGTGGCACATAAATTACATCTTAGGCCGCGTATTTTTAGCGTTATCGCGAGTACGGCTGTGGTAGTCCTGTTAGCTGGCTTTTTTACGTTTCAGTATCACGCTTACGCCGCTGTTAAAATGGCCGCTGCACGTTCCGGGGTGCCCGCTTCGCTACCGGCGCAAACCGCCGGTTTCTCATTAAGTGACAAGGTACGGTACAAACCTGGTGAAGTAAGTTTGGCATACAAATCTAACAGTGATGACCGGAATTTTACCGTCACCCAGGCTGCATCATCCTGGAATAGTGATGCATTAGAAGAAAATTTTATAGCCAGCCTGCCAACTACGCACAGTTCAACACTTTACCCGAGTGGTAAGACCGTTTTTACGTATGGTAGTGAAGGTAGTAACGCCACCTGGGTAAGCGGAGGCATCTGGTATAAGGTAGAGGGTAACTCCGCCTTAACTTCATCACAGCTCCAAAATATTATCAACAGTATGTAGGCGGCTCCGTAATCTCTCTGTTACAATAGCCTTAATGAAAGTCCGTACCCGCTTTGCTGTCAGTCCCACCGGCTACCTCCATGTTGGCGGTATTCGTACCGCTTTATTTGCGTGGTTAGTCGCCCGCCAGAATAACGGTGAATTTATATTGCGCCTGGAAGACACCGATCAAAAAAGGGAAGTAAAAGGGGCCGATAAACACATAGAAGAAAGTTTGAAAGCATTAGGGATCACCTATGATGAAGGTCCAGAGAACGGGGGCCCCTATGCGCCCTATCGCCAGAGTGAGCGTTTAGATACGTATAAAGAATGGGCTCAGAAGCTCGTAGATAATGGCCGCGCCTACGCTGACCCCTATACCCCTGACGAAGTTCAAGCTTTCCGCGAAGCAGCTCAGAAAGCAAAAACGCCGTTTTTGTACCGTAACCACCGCCCAGCCACTCCTCCTCAGTGGGACGGCAGCCAGCCCTTACGCCTAAAATCTGACCCTAAAGCCTATACTTGGCACGATGAGGTAATGGGGGATATATCTACCGGCCCAGAGGTGATCGATGATATTGTACTTATTAAATCTGACGGTTTTCCTACCTACAACTTCGCTCATATTATTGATGATGCCGAGATGAAAATTACGCATATCATCCGGAGCCAAGAATTTATAGCCAGTGTACCGAACTACCTTAATCTGTATGAGGCGCTGGCTATTACGCCACCGCTGCTAGCCACCGTTCCGCCTATCCTGAATGAGCAAGGCAATAAAAAGTTATCTAAGCGTGATGGCGCCAAAGATGTTCTTGACTATATCCGGGAGGGGTACTTGCCCGAAGCTTTAGTCAGCTTTTTTGCAACCTTGGGCTGGAATGATGGCACCGAACAAGAGATCTTTAGCGTAGCTGAGCTGATAGAGAAGTTTAGCCTAGACAGAGTAGGCCGCAGTGGTGCGCATTTTGACGTACGGCGACTGCTGTGGGCCAACGGACATTTTATTCGCCAGTTACCCTTAGAGGAATTATACAAAAAAGTTAGTACCTTTTGGGGCCCAGAAGCCCAGGCTGCTGATGAGGACTTTAAAAAGAGTGTCTTAGGTTTGGTTCAGGAACGCTTAAAGTTCTTTAGCGAAATACCGGAACTAACGGTATTTTTCTTTAAAGATTTACCCGTAAACCCTGAGTTGATTACCTCTAATAAGCATCTTAAAAAGCTCAGTGATACTCAGCTTCGGGAGTTTTTAGAAGAAACCATGGGTAGTCTAAAACAGAGTGATTTCACCGTAGAAGACTTACAGCAACGACTCAACGACCTTTTACAACAAACCGGTCAAAAACCAAGCATATTGTTTAGCCTAATCCGTATTGCCACAACCCAAGCACCGGCTTCACCAGGTTTAGCAGAAACGCTCAGCGTTCTTGGCAAGCAAACCAGCTTAGTCAGAATTCAAGATCAAATCGATCATTTATCCGGTCACCTGTAAGAAATCTTATAGGATATTTTACAGACTGTGGTTCAATAGTAAGTGAATGAAGCAGAAAATATTAATCGTTGAAGATGAAAAAGCCCTCAACGAGGCTTATGAGTTTTTGTTAAAAAAACAAGGCTATGCGGTGTATGTCGCACATGATGGGGAAGAAGCCCTGCGTATAACTGATGAGGTTGAACCTCAATTAATTTTGCTTGACCTGCGTATGCCCCGAATGAGCGGAATTGAATTCTTAAAAAAATATCAGCTTACTAAAGATCATCCCGATGTTAAAGTATTGGTTTTCAGCAACCTAGATACCGAAAAAGAAATAGATCAGGCCTTTGAGCTTGGTGCTCAAAAATATATACTGAAGGCCTGGGCCTCTCCACAGGAATTACTCAATATCGTAGAAGCAATGCTTAAGTAAGCCGCGCGCTCACCAGTTCAGCATAATGCTTAGTAAAATAGCGGTGCTCATCGCCGATGCTATTGAGTGGTTGGTAAAAACTAAAAATCATGGCGCCGCCTAATGTAACAGAAAGTGGCTGGACTAAACTGGTCTCGATACTGGCAGCCGATTGGTTAAGCCGTGCCGAGCTGGATGAGAGTGCAGGAGTAAATAGGTCATTCCAGTCTTCGGTAATGCGAAGTTCTTTTTGATTAATGGCTTGGGCAATAATGTTTTGCTTTGATGAAAGTGGAATTTGTATTTCATGGAAGGGTTTAGCCGAAACTTTTACCGCACCTTGTGCTTGCTCAGTATCGGACAATGCCACTCGTTTTATTTTTTTCTTATCATCTACCAGCAATAAAACAACTATGCCGAGATCGATAATTGTTGATAACAGTTTGTCCTGAAACGGGCCGTTAACAATATTCTTATACAACTCCTCAAGAGTCTTAGAATTTTGGATATATTTTTTCAGCATTGTGTATTGCTTAACAGATACCATATGGTGAGGACTTGTCATATCTGGCAGTATATCAGATAGCTGTAAGAATATTCACAATTGTTTACGGAGTTATATCGTATAATACCATTCGAGTATCGAATAGTTCCATATTTTTATGTCTCATATTTCTCGAATGAACAATCAGTATAAACCAGGCAGTTTTGGTTTTAAATTTTTACCTACTATGGTTGTTTTTGTAGTTCTCATGATAATCACGGTAGCTGTATGGAATACCAGCGAAGGAGGGCTTGCTACCGATCAGGTGGATTTGCTTCAACGTGCTAACAATACTAGGTCGTCTGTAATAAGCCAGCGACTCAGCTCTTTTTCAACTCTTCTAGAAGGTGGGGCTGGCTTATTTAATGCCTCTGACAATGTTACCCAAGCTGAATGGAATACTTATTTTAAGGCGTATCATATTCAAGAGGAATTTCCGGGCCTAGAATCGGTAGGCTACGCACCACTGGTAACCTCTCTCGATACTCCAAGTCAGCAACCAACGGCAATTATTCAGTATCTGGAGCCTACTAACTCAAAGAATCAGGGAGCTATCGGATACAACATGTATACAGACGCTACGCGGCGTTCGGCCATGAATTTGGCTGCCACCTCCGGACGGATTGCTATGAGTAACCTCACAACATTGCCTCATGAAAGCGGGGAAACAACAGGGAAACCTGGTTTTATGCTTTTTATGCCCGTGTATATCCATGATGCCAATCTCAGTACTGCAGAATCAAGACAAAATGCCGTACTGGGATATGTATTCAGCCCGGTACATGTGAGCAATATTGTTAGTTATAGTACAACGCCCATGGACAGTAATTATGGCTTTCAATTGTACAGCACAGAAACTCATCCGAATACATTAGCTTACCAAAGTGATAATTTTACTAAGTTAGTCTCGGATAAGCATACTCATACTCAATCTTTCCCCATACAGTACGCTTCACGAAAATGGGAGCTCGTGGGTGTAGTGAGCCCAAACATCGTGAGTGCTAGCAGCAGAAATCGGCCCAACTTGATTTTATATGGCGGGGTTGTCTTTAGTATTATTACCAGCCTGATTGTTTATTTACTATTTTTAAACCGGTCTCAATATATAGATTCGGAAGAAGAAAAATCACTGCAGGCTGCCAAAGATGAACTTTTGGCCCTCGCCTCGCACCAGCTCCGCACACCAGCCACAGGGGTTAAACAATACGTAGGTATGTTACGCGAAGGGTTTGCCGGTAAACTGTCGCCGCTCCAAAAACGGCTTTTAGATAAAGCCTACGCAAGTAATGAACGACAGTTAGGTACCATTAACGAAATGCTGTTTGTAGCCCGGTCCGATTCTAATAATCTCAGAATGGACAAGTCAAAAATCAATCTGAATACAATGGTCCAAGAGATTACTGACGAACAAGCCGGGAGCATAAGCCAGCGGAAACAGCAGTTGCGTTTGCGTTTACCAAAAGGCATTGTCTGGGTAATTGGTGATGAGCAATATTTACGAATGGCTTTTGAAAATATAGTCAGTAATGCCTCTAAATATACTCCGGATAACGGAGAGATATTTGTTACCCTCTATAACAAATCAGCACAAGCAGTGTTCATTGTCCAAGATACGGGGGTAGGCGTATCAAAAAGCGATCAACCAATGTTATTTAAAAAATTCTCCAGAATCCACAATGAACTTACTACTTCAGTTAGTGGTAGCGGGATCGGGCTGTATTTAGCAAAAAAAGTAATTGATAGCCATGGAGGAAGCATTGCCCTAGAGTCCGACGGCAAAAAAGGCTCTGTTGTAACAATACAATTGCCTAAGAATAATGCTTTTAGTCATTCTTAAGTCAGTATAATGGTCATTGTATATTTACACCGCGTAAACTATCTTCGCCAATAGTTTCAAGAAGTTTTTCGGTGTCTACGCTGTAAAATTGGCCGGTCTGGTTAATAATTCCTAATTTTTTTAATTTATTTACTTCTGTCGTGGTAGTCTCGCGGGTTAAGCCGACAAGATTTGCTAGGTTTTGATGAGTTAGGCTCAGCGGTATTTCTAACCTCTTACCAGTACCCCTCCCATACCGTTGGCATAAATAATATAAGGTGTAGGCCAGTTTATTTTGAGCATGCGGTTGTTGCAAGGCGTTGATACGCATTAGCGATGCTGAATAATTAGTGGTGAAGTAATCGAGTAAATCATTAATTCGCGCTGGTGTTTTCATACTATCTTCGATTAGTTCGTTCCGCGGAACAAAACTTATTTCACAATTATCGATAGCTTCGTAGAAGAACAGAGTACTGGGGGATTTACCGAATATCCAAGAGGAAGGGAAAAACTCGTTAGCAATGTGATAGGTTACTATTTGCTCATCCCCACGGGCCGAAATACTGTAGACCCTAACAATACCCGATTTTATAATACATGCCGAACGAGGGACTTCTCCCTGATACAGTATGATTGTGCCTTTATCAAAACTCTTACCTTGATATTGTGCAAATAATTGTGAATACTCAAGCATAGTGGTGTATAACCATTGTAAAGTAACGCATTACTATTTTACAGCTCTAAATTTATGCAGATTGAACTAAGTCCGCAGGGGTTAGGGTATGGTTACCTAATATTAATTTACCGGCTCCCAAGGCCCCCGCACTACAGCGGCCATTTTGCCAACGAAAAATTTCCTGGAATCCACTTGCGCTGTCATACATCAGCGTACGATACTGCCAGGCATCCCAATTATTTGGAAAGATAAGTTCATGAGCATTGTTGGGGTCAGGATAGGCAAAATCTTGAACTAATATAACTCCGTTTTTTGCCAACATTTTCTGGGCCTGATTAAGCATTTTTTGTCGCATACCAGGATCATGCTGGTTTAGAACAGTGAAAAAACTAATCATATTAAATCCCTGGTTAAGTTCCGGGTGACTGACCTCTAATTGGGAGTCACCAAAATCGCCAGTAATAAATTCTACGGTAGACTCCGGTTTTTTTCGCCATAATTCCATAAATCGAGCCTTCCGGTTTGATTCTGGTAGCAACTCACCCGGTTTGAAAGAATTGCTAATTACCCAGAGTGAGCTCAAAAAATCTTCTTCTACATTCAAGCTATCAATGCCGTAAGAATTACCGAATTGTTCTCGCAAACCGAGGAGTTTATTTATGGCTGCTGTGGCTATTGCATCAGGTTCTGTAATTATAGTGCCGCCTTCGCTATGTAGTTTTTGGATTTCGATGTCGTCAAACCGGATACCACGCTCTTCTTGGACCAACCCAAGGTTTGCGCTGCAACCGACATCTAACTTTTTTAGCTCTACTTTCCCTCCGGATTTATACTGGACCAACTGCATCAATAAACCGCCCAGGAATGACGAAACATAGCGCTCGGCAACGTTTGTTTGATTTACCCGGTAAAATAGATCGTAATGCATCGCATCATTTACAATCAAGGCTGAGGTGTTTGGTCCCTGAAAAATCCGTTGGTAGTTCTCAAACCAAAAATCTTCATTAAAAACCTTGGCCAAATATTCGGTATCATGCATGGTATCAACCGTTCGCAGTAATTCTTCGTGACGATCAGCCCGCGGCGTAACAGCAAACAAGCGGGAAGTATCGATACTTTCAAATAGCACTTTCTTATTTGAGGCATGGAACATAAGTGTTGCTATGTTATCTATAGGTAATGCCTGCCTCTTTTCGACGAGGCTTGCAATAGTATCCTTGAATTCCGGTACCGCGAACATCCTGACCACAGCGCCGGCATGCGCCGCTACCCCGGGGTCAATACCGCTACCCGTTACCTGACCTTCTTCTCTCAGATATGCAAAACGATCAAATAGCTGTATAAGACGCGACGGTTCGGGTATAGATTCTGCACCCGGCTGACTTAAATCAACATGTTCCATAGCATCTATTTTACTATTTAATCTTTATATTTTGAAATAGTATAAAATTTTCTAAAATTTACCCTCAACCTATTAGTGTAACCGGAGAACTGTTTCGTCCTCAGGTGGCTTAGTAAAGTCTTTTACCTGTGGGGAAGTATCATCTTCTGGTTTCTTTTTACGGCGGCGGTTTCTTTTGCGCTTAGGTTTAGTTTCGGCCAAAGACGGTTGTGGTTCTGGAGCAGGTAGTGGACCTGCTGCTACCGTGCCCAGAGATATTTTAGGCTTTGCGGTTACCGGGGCGCGTTGTAAAGATGGAACTGGCTGCGGAGCTTTAGTAGGCCGTGGTGGATCATTTTGCCTGGGTGAAGATTCGTTATCGAGTAAATACCGTTTACGTACATAGGCTTCCACTTCAGCAAGATCTGAGGCATATTGCCGGCGGCTATTTTCAATAATGGCCAAGCTATGATCGGGGGGAGGAGGTGGCAAATCTAATGAGGTAGCTGAAAAAGCCTGCACTTTCTCTCCTTCAATGGTCATGCTAATCACAAAATGGCGGTTATGCATATGCACTAAATCGTGATCAGTAAATTTTGGCTCAAAGTACTTGAGCATGGTTCCGGCATCATCAGCACTCATCCGGAAGCCCACAATCGAGCCGACGTTACCAAATACGGCATCCCGGACGCCCATACTCATCTGGGCAATGTACTGGTTAGCCACCGTCAGGCTTAAGCCATATTTCCTGGCTTCCGATAAAATTGTGGCAAAAGAGTCGGTAGCGAAGTTCTGAAACTCATCAACATATAAGTAAAAGGGGTGGCGGTCTTTTACGTCAATGTCGGCCCGGCTCATGGCCGCCAGTTGAATCTTGGTTACCAGCAAAGCACCCAACAGTGCAGCATTATCTTCACCAATCAGTCCGCGCGATAAGTTCACGATTAATATTTTGCGGTCATCCATTATCTGCCGGATATTAAAGCTACTCTTTGGTTGGCCAATAATATTCCGAACCACCGGGTTAGCCGTAAAAGCTCCGACTTTATTCAAGACTGGTGCCACGGCCTCAGCAGCGAATTTATCATTCCAGCTAGCAAACTCCACAACCCAAAAGTTTTTAACCACGGGGTCATTAACATGTTTCAGTACATCGTTACGAAAACTTTTCTCTGTGAGCATGCGGGTAATATCTAACATTGTGGCATCGGGGTAATCCAGAAGGGCCAAAATACTGTAACGCAAGATATATTCCAGTCGTGGGCCCCAACTTTCAAACATCCGCTTAAGTACTCCAATAAGTTCAGAAGCGGTGTGCGTCTTCATTTTTTCGTCGTAGACTTCCATAGGATTAAAGGCTATAGGGAAAGCCGTATCAGCCGGATTGAAATAAATAACGTCGTTTGCGCGTTCTTCGGGTATCCGCCGCAGAACATTAAGGGCGTAGTCACCGTGGGGGTCAATTACGGAAAATCCGTGGGGGCTATGGATATCTGATATAGTCAAAAGCTCCAACATCCCCGACTTACCAACACCGGTTTGACCGATGATATATAAGTGACGGCCCCGGTCATTCCGAGGCAAACCAAACATTGTGTTGTGACCTCTAAAATTAGTTATACCTACAGGGCTGGTTAAACCTTCATTTTCAGGGGTTACCATAGGTAAGTTAGCGGGAGGTTCGGCGGTTTGGGCAGTAGACCATAATATATTCGGTGTCTCCACATTGGTGTGGGGAAGGTGATATAAACTGGCAAGTTCTTCGATATTACAAACAAAGCCTTTTTTACCCAGTGTGCGATGTTGGTACAGATCTATAAAGTGTGGACTATCACCTAAAACCTTATGTGTAAAACCGTTTAAATAGGTAGTATTGAACTGTTTGAAGCTTGCGGTAATTGCTTGAATCCGCATGCGTGCTTGGGTAGGCGAGGATTGTCCGCGGTAGATAATGCGCAGTCCGATCTCGTAAGCGAGTTTATGGCTTTTACTTTCTGCAGCGGCAGCCTGGGCAGTTTGATGTTCGGCCAGTTTGGCACTGCCTTCACTACTAGTGGTGGGCGGGGCCCACAAACTACTTAATAAGCCAGTGGTTTTACTGCCGCCGGCCCCCCGGATACCATGTGCATAGCGTTCGCTCTTTTTATACCAGGTATCTGCCGCTGGCCGGGCAATTACCTGAAGCCAGGCTTCTTCGTTATCTTCAAACTGAGCCAGGGCAGCAGTAATGGCCGCTAAGGGGTCTACTTCGAAACTAGGAAATGTCTTTATGGGCAGTGCCTCGTTAGCAGTAAAATGTAGTTCAGCGGCCAACTGGGTCTGATATATAGTTTCGGTGCGGCTGTAATCTTCTACTTCAGATATGTGAACAGTCGGGTACTGGGCGTAAATCTGTTCTTCTACAAAACTTTTCAAATATTCCGGGACCCATACATAAAAACCAATCCTTTTGTGTTGAACGGCAATCTCAAAGCTTAACCGTTCCCTCAGCGCGGGGGTGAAGCGCCGACGTTCGCTCGCAAACAACAAACCATGCAAGCTAGCAAATAACTGCTCTGCTGCTAATTCTTTTTTTTCATTAGTCCGCGGTACTTGTAGAAGTAAAACTACCCCTGTATGATCGGCCTGCTGTGGTATTTTTTGTTTGAAAACCATTACGAATTATTATACTATATCTTTACAGAAATAGCAACCATGAGCATCTTCTAATATTTTTTGGTACACTATAA
>JBKJPJ010000117.1:0-7029 GCA_046595225.1 Saccharimonadales bacterium (SeqCode) | reverse complement strand
TTTATACCCAGCGCGGAATGGCGAGCCGGGCCGTGCTATTGTATGCCATCCCAATTACGGTGGCAGCTACTCTCCGTAGCAGAAGCGGCATTTTTGCAACCACTGCCATTTGTACTGCTGCGTATGTACTTTCAGCGGTTCGCTATTTTGTCGGCAACTTCAATGAGGGATATAAGGTGGAGTTGTATGGGGAAGTACTATTCTACAGTGCTATATTATTCATATTAGCTTCTCTGCTATGGCTCTTGCTTCGATCTGGCCGGACCGATTAATTTTTATACAACTTGCCAGTCACGACAATATATTAACTGCCCGAGCGGCCACTAAGGCTACGGTTGTGAGAGATATGAAAGACTGAACAATCATCAGCAGCTTGACGCGGTGTGTGGTGGGCATTGCGTCGGTCGGGCTAAAAGCTGTGGCATTCGTTACTGAAACGTACAAATAATCGAAGAAACTCGGTTGCCAATCTTTCACCCCATTTGCCATTTGAGGAAATAGAAAATCAGCTCCACCGTTTGTTGATTCTGCACCGGGACCACTTCCATCAAGTTCCCAATACCATAATCCAAATAGAATAATATTAGTGAAGTAAATAAGAATAGCAGAAACGATTAGTTCTTTACCATTGCTTATGCCTCGGCTAAACAGACTATTCAAAACTAAACATAAGGAGATAATGTTACTTAACGTAATAAGAGCTATTAATGCCAATGCTAAGGTGCGACGCAACCGGAGTTTTTTTCCATGTACGCGCGGAGAAACAGCAGTTAAGACAAACAACAGTAAGAATTCAAAGACTGCAATAGGATAGCGCGGACCAATGGTAAGGTCGTTAGAAAGCAATAACTGAGATACTATAGCTAGCAACACAGCCAATTGGACATGCCAAATTGGTTCATTTTGTTTTTGGGAGTGTATGTGGGCGAGTTTCATGTTTTTTATTAAATAACCTTTTCACAATATAGTATGCACCTGTAGCATACACAATACCTAAGATAACGTCGAACGCATAGTGCTCTCCTTCATATACCACCCCGACGTACATGAGTAATGGATAGAGCAATGCCAGTGCCCCCCATTTGCGTCCAAAAAGCCTGTAAACGAAAATTACCAATAATGTTGCGTAAGCAGCGTGCAGTGAAGGCACTGCCGCTACGGCGTTAGGAGCAATCTTATTATACAAAGACGGAAAATCATGAATCCCCAAAGCAAACCAAACATGCGTTGAGACCCGTTCGATATGAGTTATAAGGCGCATATCGGAAGCCATCCACGGCGGGGCAGCGGGATAGATAACATAGGTTATAAAACCAGCGAATGATAAAAATACAAAACTCGACACGTACTGCCAGTAAAAGGTATCCCGTTTTTTCCATACCAAGATAGCGCCGGCAATTGGTAATAGAAAATGCAGCATATATACAAGATAGAACATAAAGTCATACCATTGTACTTGCCCGTGCCACAGTACAGCCTGCAGCTGAGCGGTAGGTAAACCACCGAATATCCAGCGGTCGAAATTAGCCATAAATGAATATTGGACATGCTTATTCAGTATTGGCGCTAAGCCTCTGAATGAATCATAGACAAGTAATAAACCAACGAAAGGAAGTAATCTTTTGAGCATTTCAGTAGCTTGGCCAAATGACATAAATACAAATGTTAGGAATAAAATAATTTTATCTGGTGTAGGCCAGCTAGGTTCATGAATAAAGATTCCTATACTCACAATACTGCCTGCAAGACCTATAATTTGAAGCAGCTTTTTTTTAGTCGGCATTATAAATTAAACTTCTAGAAAGTTATTGCTAATCCAGGCAGCGGCAAAAATACCAGCAACCGCTCCCAGTACGCTAAAGATGATTACCCAAACCGAAAACAGGCCCGCATGCCAAAAGCTAGGAATCCAGGCCCCAAGGGTCGAACCGATAAATATCATCAAATACAGTAGTGGTTTATTCATATGATTGTTCAGGTTCCATTGTAGCAGAACAAAATTGGGGTTATGCTTTAAGATATATGATGGTCTTTAGTGAACAAAAAGTGACTTTTCGGTCTCGTAAGCCACATCCTGATTCTAAACGATGGGCTTTTATTGGACTTTTTATAGTAGTATTAGCCATTAGCTTATGGTTTATACAACCAAAACATAAATCTGGTGGTCAGCAAAGCGGTTCCTTCACTTCTGAGGGGAGCGGCAACACCATCGGCACACTCAAGGCTACAGATGGCCAAATTATAACCAACGCCGAAATTAAAATTGCCGATGAAAAGGGTAACCCCATACAGTTACTGCGCGTCAACCAAAATGGCCAGTTTCAGTTTTCTTTGTCGAAAGGAACCTATCTGTTTACCATTAACGTTGCTGGCCAACAGCTAACAAAACAAATAAAAATCGAGAATGATTCCGTAAAAAAGATCGAAATCGAAATAAACATTACGAGCGAATACTGATGATAAAATCACTAAAAAGTTTACTGCTTGGCCTGGATAAACGGCTAGAAAGATTTGATAAAAAGGTATCTAAGCCCTTGAAAATAGCTCTGCTGCTACTGACTTTTGTATGCCTCGGGCTGATCTTACTTTCATACCTGCATGGGCACAGCTTGGCCGTACTCAGCCCTAAAGGCCCCGTTGCGGTTAAACAGCGTAATTTATTGGCCTTCGCGGCTGCCTTGAGCCTACTGGTTATTATCCCGGTGTTCGTTATGACGTTCTGGTTTGCCTGGAAGTACCGCGAGAATAACTCCAAAGCCCGCTACCTGCCAAATCGGGACCATAACCGCACCGCCGAAACTGTATGGTGGGGTGTCCCCCTGATACTAGTGATTATCCTTTCGATAGTTACGTGGAACAGTTCGCACACCTTAGATCCCTTTAGGCCTCTTGATTCCAGTACGCCTCCGCTTACTATTCAGGTAGTAGCCTTGCAGTGGAAGTGGTTGTTCATATATCCAGACCAAAGATTGGCGACCGTTAATTATGTGAGAATTCCTGAAAAAACTCCTATCAACTTTGAGATAACTGCCGATGCCCCAATGAACTCCTTCTGGGTTCCCCAACTGGGCGGCCAAGTATATGCCATGAGCGGTATGTCCACTCAACTCCATCTGATGGCTGATCAAGCCGGGTCTTTTGAGGGTTCATCGGCAAATATTAGCGGTGAGGGTTTTGCGGGTATGCACTTCACTGTCCAAGCAACAACTGAAAATGAATTTAACGATTGGGTATTGGCAAAACAGCAAAACCCCGCCTATCTTGACAGCAACGTATACAACAAACTATCTAAGCCAAGCCTGCTAAAACCCCAAAGCGATTACCGCTTAATCAGCGATAATTTGTATAATGGCATAGTGATGAAATTTATGGATCCCACGATGCATGATTCGCCAACCGACCATCAGCAAAGTCATGCACGTTACGGTGCTGATCAATGATAATTGCCCACGCCACGGCGAGTTTTGATCCTTTTATTTTAGGTGCCCGCGTAAGCATCCTTGGTGGCCTCCTAGCGCTTGCAGGCTTGCTCACCTATCTCAAACGCTGGAAGTGGCTTTGGAAAGAATGGCTAACCTCGCTCGATCCTAAAAGAATTGGCGTTATGTATATCACCGTAGCCTTTGTAATGCTTCTCCGTGGTGTCGCTGATGCGTTAATGATGCGCGGCCAGCAAGCCCTGTCAGCTGGCGCTAATCGCGGATTCTTGGATGCGAATCATTTCCAGCAAGTTTTTACGGCACATGGCACCATAATGATATTTTTTGTGGCCATGGGCCTGATGTTCGGACTCATTAACCTGGTGGTACCGCTGATGATTGGCTCCCGGGACGTAGCTTTTCCCTTCTTGAATTCCACAAGTTTTTGGCTGTATGTGGCCGGAGCGGTCTTAATTAACTTATCTCTGGTAATAGGTGGTAGTTTTGCGGCTACCGGTTGGTTGGCATACCCGCCGTTATCGGAATTGGCCTACAGCCCCGGACCGGGCGTAAATTATTGGATATGGAGTGTCCAAATAGCTGGTATCGGTAGTCTGCTTTCCGGTATTAATTTCCTGGTGACAATTCTAAAGATGCGCCGCCGCGGCATGTCACTTATGAAAATGCCGATGTTTTGCTGGAGTGTTTTAGGCAGCATGCTGCTGGTGGTATTTGCTTTTCCTATTTTAACGGTCACCTTAGCTCTCTTGTTTTTGGATCGTTCACTGGGAATGCATTTCTTCACTTCGTACGGTGGCGGCAATGCCATGATGTATGTCAATCTCATCTGGGCCTGGGGACACCCAGAAGTTTATATATTAATTCTTCCGGCTTTTGGAATTTATTCTGAAGTCGTTGCAACTTTCTCTCGGAAACGCTTGTTCGGATATGTTTCAATGGTTTGGGCCATCGCAGCTATAACAGTTTTATCTTTCCTGGTGTGGCTGCACCACTTCTTCACTATGGGTGCAGGAGCTAATGTAAATGCCTTCTTTGGGATTATGACTATGGTGATTGCCGTTCCAACGGGCGTTAAGGTTTTTAACTGGCTGTTTACGATGAAGAACGGTCGTATTCAGTTTACGACACCAATGTTATGGTTCATGGGCTTTGTGGTGACCTTTACCCTGGGTGGTGTAGCGGGGGTGATGATGGCTGTGCCGGCAATTGACTTCCAGGTTCACAACAGTTTGTTTTTAGTCGCTCATTTTCACACCATGATTATTGGCGGCGTCGTTTTCGGTTACTTTGCCGGAATAACCTACTGGTTCCCTAAAATATTCGGCTATCGTCTTAACGAGCGCTTGGGTCGCTATGCTTTTTGGTGTTGGTTTATTGGTTTTCTGCTGGCCTTTGTGCCCCTGTATATTTTAGGTCTCATGGGGGCCACTAGGCGGCTCGACCATTATGACAAGTCCATGGGCTGGCAATCACTATTTATTGTTGCGGGGATCGGCGTATTAGTTATTGCCCTAGGGATTGTCTTTCAGATCTTACAATTTATTATTAGCTACTTACAGCGCAGTGAGAGGCGTGATATCACTGGCGATCCGTGGAATGGGCGCACACTGGAGTGGTCAACCAGCTCCCCAGCTCCGATCTATAATTTTGCCCTTCTTACTCCTGTAAAAAGCCGTGATGCTTTTTGGGAATCTAAACAAGCTTCAGCTAAACAGCTTAAATCAGCCCGGTTAACTCAACCGGTATATAAAGATATTGCGATGCCAAAAAATAGTGGGGCTGGAATGTATATAGCTGGTTTTGCGCTGTGGGCCAGCTTCTGGCTCGTTTATAACAATTATTGGCTGGCTGGGCTGGGCGTAATTGGGGTTATAGTGTCGCTTAGCCTGTACACTATGCAAGAAGAGACAGAATATATTATCACCGCACAAGAGGTTGCTCAGATAGAAAGCCAGAGGCGGCTAACGGTATGAACAAAAATTTATTTGGTTTTTGGATATATCTAATGACCGACTGCATATTATTTGCATCTTTATTTGCAGCCTACGCCGTACTCCATACCAACACTAACGGTGGTCCTTCAGCCACTGAGCTTTTCAGTCTGCCCTATATACTGATAGAAACATTACTCCTGTTAACAAGTAGTTTCACGGTCGGATTGGCCACTTTGGCAGTTCATGAAAAAAAATTGCAAAAATCTCTTATATGGCTGGGTACAACCTTTGTACTGGGGCTGTCATTCCTGGTAATGGAGGTACATGAATTCCAGAAGCTAGCCCACGAAGGAAATAGTTGGCAACGCAGTGGTTTTTTGTCCTCATATTTTACGTTAGTAGCTACCCATGGCCTGCATATATTTATAGGCTTACTATGGATAGTACTACTCATGGCATTGCTGGCAAAGAGAGGTATTACTAGCAAACTGACTGCCAAAATAAAATTAGTGGGTATGTTTTGGCATTTCCTAGACATCATCTGGATATTCATTTTTACCATTGTTTACCTGTTGGGAGCCGCAAAATCATGAGGCAACGTAGCTATTTGATGGGTTTTATATATTCTCTTGTTTTGACGATAGCAGCTTATTTGTTGGCTACCCGGACATCCACGCATGGTTCGGTACTTATAACCGGTTTACTGGCTTTAGCCGCCGTACAATTGTATGTACAGCTTCACTATTTCCTAGATTTTGGGTATGAATCAGAGCCACGTTGGCGACAAACGGCCTTATTTTTCATGATTGTAATAGTTGGCATACTGGTAACCGGCACTATTTGGATTATGAAAAGCTTAGATTATAACCATCTGAACCAGCCCTCAGATACTTCAATTATCAAAGATGAAGGAGCACACCAATAATTAAGGATTATTACAACCTTACCAAGCCCGGAATTATCTACGGGAATCTAATGACAGCGCTGGCTGGCTTTCTGCTGGCTTCACAGTGGCATATCAAGTTTGGTTTGCTCGTGGCGACCTTAGCGGGCATTAGTTTTGTGGTTGCCTCAGGCTGTGTATTCAACAATTACCTGGACCGCGAGATAGATAGGCATATGCGCCGCACAAAAAATCGCGCATTAGTAACGAGCACTATCAGCACACAGAATGCCCTACGCTACGGTGTTATACTTGGGATAATAGGTTTTTTGATTCTAGGTATCTTCACTAACTTGACAGTAGTAATAGTGGGTATCGTAGGAATGGTTGACTACGTATTGATCTACGGTTATTTCAAACGAAGATCACCTATTAGCACGTTGGTGGGAAGTATATCGGGCGCTACTCCAATTATTGCCGGTTACTGTGCTGTTACCGGTAAGTTTGATATTGGGGCATTCATACTGTTTTTGATTTTAGCCAGCTGGCAAATGCCTCATTTCTACTCCATCGCGATCTTCCGCCGCCGCGAATACAGCGCCGCTGGGCTCCCCGTACTACCCGTAAAGAAAAATATTCGCCTAACCAAGATCTACATGTTGTTTTACGTAGCAGTTTTTATCATTTCCACCGGCCTGTTGATGCTGTTCGGCTTCACTGGAGTGATCTATTTGGTATTCGTAACAATTGTGGGCTTTATGTGGCTGTGGCG
>JBKJPJ010000008.1:0-3798 GCA_046595225.1 Saccharimonadales bacterium (SeqCode) | reverse complement strand
CCGGTAATTCATGGCCGCTCCGCAATCATTGCTACAAGTGTCCAAGATAGACTTTCGGCGTCAAACTCTAGGCGATAGCCATTAGCTCCGTCACTAACGTGGAATACGTGAATCATGCGCCTACCGGCTACGGTGGGGTGACGCAAGGCCAGTTCAGTCAGATTAGTCTCCCGGCCACGCCATCGCATTTTGCACGGCATGCAAACAGAAGCGATACCGCCGCTCATTTTGAACACCGCTACCACATCAACACGCTCATTAATTTCTATCGTTGGGTCCATATTCAAGCCTCACAAAATATGCCAGTAGGCAGTTACTAGAGAGAACGGATTTTATTTGTGAGAGCTACCATGGTAAGATTTGCAGCCGTTCGCCACGCCTCCATAACAGGGAGCTGATGCTTGAATAGTAAGCGCACAGGGACCGAAGTATGATTGCCATTTATGAAGCCTGTGTATTAAAAGCCAAGGCCAGTACACACATTGCTAAGTCTTATTATAAACCCTACGGCAAACTTCGCATTTTTCTGGTGATCGTACGTAGTATAAATTGGAGCCAAAGATTTATACCAGTGTTATTATATTGGGTATGGCATTTAATCAACGAAAAGCAAAGCCTGAACACCTAGAGTTATTACTCTCTGCACTGAGCGGCGGTGAATTACTTTCCCCAAATGAGATAGTTAAACGGAGCGGATTAACCCTAACAGCTACCTATGGGGCTATTGATGAGCTTGAAGCAAAACAACAGGTAGTCATTATCAGACAGAATAAGACACCGAGGATGCGGGTTAAGCTAGTACCAACTTAAGCTGTCTGTGTATCTCCTAGCTTTAGTGTGGGTAGGGTCTTGCGGTCAGCCTTTGTTTTGACTTTCTTTACTTGTTCTGCGTGCAGTTCGTTATTGCTAAATAGGTCTGTTAAAACCTTCTCAACAACAGGAACTGCAACCGCATTACCAAATTGCCGGTATGCTACGGTATCATTCGGATGTATTTTGTAGCTGTCAGGGTAGCCTTGTATACGTGCGGCTTCACGAGGAGTAATTCTTCGAGGTCTGCCGTTCTGTACTACACCTAGCCTTTGAGCGTCGCTTGATACTAGAGTTATAGAAACGCTATCTGGGTCAAGAAACTTGAACACTTCGAATGACATATTTGCTGCAACCGGGTTGAACTTTCCCCCCACTTGTTTAATGTAACCCTTTTTCTCGAGTGAACTTGCTAGCTTCTTAATATCTGGGTGGTAGAAAAAAGTCTTGATGTCATCAAGAGACAGCCTCTTTCCGTCTTGCTCATATCCGAACTTTTTCAATCGACGATTTTTTAGCAAAGCGTTCATAAATGCTATTTCATCCTCTGTACATTCTCCACGTAACCCAAGTTCCCAAGAATGTAGTGAGCTGCCATTACGGTAATCGATAAGCCTTACACCGTGCAGTCTTTCATAATTACCTCCAACTGCTTTTCCCAACCGCTCCGTAAAATCCTTTGAGCAGTAGTATTTTTCATCAACATCATCTTCTAAGATGTCCTTCACTGTTTTAATTTCATTTACACCAAACATACTCTGCTGATGCTGTTTAGTCTTAAAATGATGGCTGTCTGTAGCACCGTAATCAGAGGTTAGTGTCAGAATAGGTTTACGGCCTTTGAGACCTAGTATGTAGACCCTAGTGCGGTTCTGGGCTACCCCATGAGATGAAGCATTCAACACTCGATATTCAACACCGTAACCTAGTGCTTCGAGATGCTCAATTATGCTTTTGAATGTCTTACCACTATCGTGCGTTGTCAATCCTCTCACGTTCTCAAGTAAAAAACCGTCTGGACTGTAATCTTTTAGCAAACGCTCAATTTCAAAAAATAAGGTTCCTCTGGTGTCTCCGAAACCACGCTGCTTACCAGCATAAGAAAATGGCTGACAAGGGAAACCGCCTATGAGAAAGTCGAATGGCTTAACGTCTTTGATTGTGTGTATGTCACCCTGCGACTTCTCGTTGAAGTTAAGTACATACGTTTCATGACATTTCTTATCTATATCCGAGCTGAGCACACATTCAGTTTGTAAGCCAAGTGACCGTGCAGCAGCCTCTAAGCCTATGCGAATGCCACCCGTACCGGCGAATAAATCGATAAATCTTATCACGCTAGCACTCCTTCAATAAATTCTGCCAACACTTCAAGTTCTGGCTCTGTGTACGCCACCGTGCAATCGCTGTGTGTACATATTTTGGTAATTGCACTACTTCTTTGGAAATTGCCAGCACCATCAATAATGTAAGCAATGGAAAAGCCTAGATTGTGCATCAGATTATAGCGGTTTTCGGCTTCATTAGCCTTTCTTTCGATCGTGCTATTGGTTGTCACTTGAAAGCTCACCTCAATACCTACATATTTACCATTCTTCTCAACAACTACGTCAAAAGGTATTCGCTCCGTATGGACGTCAATTCTCCCGTTCCGAGTAACATTGTAGTCGGAACCAAGCCTTGTTCTTAACGTATCAGCAACAAATGTCTGTGCATTTTGCCCAAGGGTATTAGCTTGAGCACCCCCCGTAATTCTACTAATCCATATGTATCGTTGGTCAATATACCTATCAATCTCATCCGGTGAACCTAATAAAGTTCCTACTTCGCATTTGGCAAAAGTTTTCTCGGCAATCTCATCATTGGTATAAGTTGAACCAAATAGGAGTATTGCCGCTACATCTTTGTGTAACTCTGAAAGCGGCATTTCTTTGATAAGGTTTAAACCATCAATACCGAGCTTATTGTTACTTAATGAAGTTACTGGTAGCACCTGGAAATCATAACGATACTCTTTTTCTTTCCATACAAACTTGAAGTAATCCTTACCTGTTTTTGCATCTTTGGGAAATAAAGCGGCAAACTGGCTGTTCATACGTTGTAAGTTCTCCCCACCAATATCTGACAATACTACCAAATGTTTCAGCAGTAGATTGCCAGATAACCCAGCAGAAGCTAACACATCGAAAATGGTAAAAGGACTTTTGCCGCTTAGTTTTAATAGAGCAACAAACTCATCTTGTGTCCTTAGTAGCGCAGGTATGATGCTTGCATTTGTTTCCATAGTTGATAGAAAGGCTGGCCACCATATTGCTGCCTTAGATTGAAGCTCGGTAATATTTCGGTTATATGACATAGTACTTATGTTATCAGAGGCTCTCTTATTTTAGTAGTTACCGGATAGTACAGCACTGTTCACTTTATTAAATAAAAGTACTAAAAAGTATTGTAATTTCTAATTTAGAGAAAATTTCGGGTGGTTTTCAGCTTCTGCAGATTAGTGATCCACATCAGAATAAGCTTTTATGGGCTTGCGAACTGCAGCAGTGCTCGAAGTAAACTTCTGTGCGCTGCTTTGTTCTTCGAACTCGGAGTTCGAGGTTCACTCCGTGAACCCACCAGCAAAAAGCCCCAGACTAGCTGAGGCACTTTAGTTGGTGGGTTCAAAGGGTTCGATTTATAAGGAAATCAACGGTGAAATTATTAGATGAAATCAAGTTTTGAAGCGTGAAGTGCAGTCCTTCAAAATGGATATAAATTATGCTTGAATCTATTGACCTGGTATAGATAATAATTCTAAAACATCAATCGAATAATCTTTTCGTTTAAGACGAAGGTAGCCACTTTTTATGGAATTAGAACCAAGTAAGTGGCTACTCTTTATTTAAACTATTATGCGCTCTGCGCTTCTAACTCTTTGACTGCTTCAGAATTAAAACCTTTGAAAACGAGCCATAGACCCAGGGAGAATTCAAATACTGCTACACC
>JBKJPJ010000019.1:0-4711 GCA_046595225.1 Saccharimonadales bacterium (SeqCode) | reverse complement strand
TTAATAGTGGGCCCAATTAACACACTCCTATCTACAATCTGGTATCGTTCCATTATATTTAGGCAAATCTGGGTACCAAAAGAGTTGGCTATTAATGTTACGTTTTCTATATTTTGTACCTTAATGAATGCAGCTATGCTGTCAGCTTGATTATCAAGCGTCACTCCTCCAATGTTTTTATCACTCTTTCCAAACCCCGGTACATCAACAACATATACATTGCCATGTTCAACTAAACATTCAGCTAGCGGCAACATATACCTACTTGATACGCCTAGGCCATGTATCAAAATAAAGTTACTGTTATTTTCATTACTAAATTTGTAGTAATGAAATCTTCTTTTGTTAATTAACTTTGAATATTCTCTTTGAATTGTATTACTTGCCACAAGTATCTCAATAGTATCACCGAAGCCTCTGTAAAGTTGTACTTATAATACTTAGTATACAAAGTATTTGGTATACGAGCCAAAAAACTATCTGACTTATTTACACAACTTTATTTATCGCGTTTTTGGTTTTGCCTTTCAACTCTTGGGCTTTGCCTTTTGCTTGTAATTTCTGGTTGTCAGTAAGTTTTCCCGTTGTCTGCTTAATATTTCCGCTGATTTTATCTGTAGTACCGCTCATATGTTTCTCCTTTTTTTACGATGATACTAGCAGTATGACCTCAGTAGAATATTTACACTGTATAATATTTCACTTTTCCTACTAAATACTTAAGGCATAGCCCGTGATTACGGCTTATGCTATATTGGAGTAAATTATAGCTCGAAATAAGAGTGAATTGATAATGTTAGCCTTTAAAACATATATGAAAACAATTCAAAATAATAAGCTGAATCAATCTGGCGGTATGCACCTTATTCTTCCCATTATGGTTGTGTTAATGGTGGCGGTTATTGGCGTAAAAGTACTTAGTGCCAGCCATGCGCTCATTACGACCGAACCAGCCCAAGGATTGATGATTCAAGTATCTACTCTTGCCCCAAATACTTCGCCAATAGCCCTGAAGTCTTGGATGGAAGATATCCGTCGGGAACATCGCACGAGCGGTCAACCAGGTTATATAAATAACGTCGTGTTACAGGATATAGCAGATCAGAATGGGAATTTGCTAACCAACTATCTTGACGTTATTGCTCCTTATTTGCCCGGTGGTGCCACACCTGTCTTCAATAGGGTATTTATAGGTACAGTCGATTTATCATGGACTGGAAGTGGTTCAAAATATATTGAGGGCATAGAGAGTAGTGATTTTCGAAATAAGAACGTGATATATTCGGCAAAAGTAGCAGCTGACTTTAAAGCTCGCTATCCCAAGACAGCACTAAACTGGTACATAACGTACGAAGCCAACGTTGCCGGGTTCTGGGATAGTAACATTGAACAAGCTTATTCTACATACCTTACCCAGATCCGGTCTACCCTAACGAATGTTTCTGCTAATAAGACCTTTATGTGGTCGCCTGCCTTTTGGACACCATACCGCAACGAGCCCACATGGGCTTTACCTGGACTTCAAGCTAATCTAACTGACTTATTTAGCAAAATTAACCAGCCTTTTATTTTTAACATGCAGGATTTTGTTGCTCAATCCGGCGGGGCAACAACCAAAGAGGATGCGGTAACCTGGGCTAAATACATAAAGCTCAATTGGCCCACTATGCCTACGTCGGTACAAATAAACACCGAACAATTCAAGATAATTAATGGCAGTATGCAGCCAGCAGACAGTACAGAGATTGTCCAACGGGAGAACTACTATAAATCTAAGGGGATTGCGCTGGGACCGGCCTGGGAAATTCGCTATTGGCATAAAAGATTGTATGGGCTTTGAGTTCTCTGATTTGAGAATTCACCCCCTTGAAGAATCACTCCGAAATTCTATATGCTAGCACTGATTTGGTATAATACTTGTATGAAGAGAGTTTTGTTGTGCTTACTGCTTGTTTTGGCCTCATTTCTATTAACTGCACCTTCTGTTAGTGCTGCTCGGTTAGATAGTGGATCAGTTGTAGCAACTCCACTGGGAAATGATATTTCTTACCCGCAATGCGGTAAAACATTACCCAAGACACAAGCCTTTGGCATTGTTGGTATAAATGGCGGGGTCACCACCACCACAAATAAGTGTTTGAAAGATCAGCTCGTATGGGCAAGTAAGTCGGTGGGTGGAACATCACAAGAAAAAATTCAATTATATGTAAATACTGCAAATCCTGGGGGGCTAAATACCGATTCATGGCCACAAAATAGCACATCCGCGAATCCTCATGGTGCATGCGATGGCAGCGACTCCCTTGCCTGCGCTTGGCAGTACGGGTGGGATCGTTCTCGGGAGGATGTGAATAATAGATTTTTTCCAGCGGCCACACTCGCTGCCGTTAACGTCTCGCCGAGTAACTATATGTGGTGGCTCGATGTTGAAACTATGAATACCTGGAAGGATCACAGTAGTTCGTTTAACACGCAGAGTAATGCGACTGTCCTAGAAGGTATGACGGATTACTTCCAGTCACTAGGGGCACGTGTAGGGCTCTATTCCACAGCTTACCAATGGAATCAAATTGTTGGTAACTCGGTGTCGGAGACCAGTAATTTGAATGGTCTTAAGAACTGGCGTCCCGGGGGTGCAAACCTTAATACCGCCAAACAAGCGTGTACCGCTTTACCCTTGACTCCCAATGGCACGGTTGTGCTGACACAGTATATCTCAAAGAATCTAGACTACGACTACTCCTGCATTGACTCTTAGAAGGGAGTTTCGTATAGTTAACTTATCGGTTAACTATTATGACTATACTCCCCGACTCCCCTAAACTAGATGCCATACTCAGTGCTTTGAGTAATCAAAAACGTAGAGGTATATTACATGAGTTATCTTACCAGCCTTATACCTTGAACCAATTGGCTCACAAAGTTGAACTGAGCTTGCCGGCTATACATAAACACATGCAGATATTGGAATCTTCTGAGTTAATTATTCGCAGGAAATCTGGCAGGACAAATTTTGTGGCACTTAACCCAGTAACCTTTGGTCTAGCACATAGCTATATCACCCAGTACAAAACACATTGGGGCAACGCCAATGCTTCATTAACAAACTACATTGCTAGGATGCAGGAATGACGCCTAGTTTTACTAACAATTAAATAATTAAGGGGATTACTATGGGAAAATATGTTTACATATATTACGCAGGAAAAGATACAGATGCAGGGGATGATATGGCCTGGGGTAAATGGTTCGGCGAATTAGGCGAGAAGTTAGTTGACGGCGGCAATCCGTTCGACTCAAATGGGCAAGCGGTATATATGGGCGGAATCATGCCTGTGGCCGAAAAGCCGGTTACTGGTTATAGCATAGTGTCAGCTGCAAGTATGGACGAAGCAACTGAGCTTGCTAAGGGTTGCCCTTTAGTTGCATCAAAGGACGGTGCAGTCTGCGTGTACGAAGCCTTACCTATGTAATAAAGGTTTGGGCTTTCTATAACTTTGATGTGCAAAACTTGCAGCGCTTGGCAGCTTTAGGAATTTCACTTAAACATTCTGGGCACTTCTTTTCGGTTGGGTCTTCTGGAGTTTTATTCTTGGCTGCCCGCTCCTGCAGGGCATTCAATGGCTTGACTACCAAGAAAAATATAACTGCAGCAATAAGCAGAAAACTGACTGCCGCATTGATAAAGTCACCATACAAAAACTTACTGTTATTTATGGTGAATGACAGTCTCGAGAAGTCTGGCTGACCACCAATAGCGGCTATTAAAGGCGTAATTATGTCTTTAACCAAACCGTTAACAACAGCGCCAAAGGCTACTCCAATGATTACTCCCACGGCAAGGTCAACGACATTGCCTTTCATGATAAATTTCTTAAATTCTTGAAGCATAAGTATCCTATCTGTTAATTGACTCTATAATACAGATATATTGCGTATGAGACTACTGTATTTGTACTATTAGTAGAATACAAAAAGCCGAATCAGCAGTGAGCGAAGACTTTTTTACCCAACTCTGTTCATAACATTTAAAAATTTTTTGAAGAAGTGGGGGTTATCTTTTAGTTCTGGCATATCCTGCAAAACATGCTGATAAGCTTCAATATATTGCTGCGTCATAGTTTTATAGTTGAATAATTGCCGAGCCCGCGATGCAACATAAGTACGGTCCATTGCATAACATTCTTTTAAATGATGATACCCCTCAACAAAATCCTCCACCAACAAACCGCTGCGGCCCTGCTCAATTAATTCAGGCATGGCTCCGCGGGATACTGCCAAAGTCGGGGTGCCGCAGTAGGCAGCCTCGATGACTGTTAAACCAAAGGGTTCCCTAAAGCTAGTAGGATGAAGATTAACCTTTGCGTTACTTATCAGCTCGACTTTTTCATTAAACTCTAGTTCCCCTAAATATTCTACTAAGGGATGCTTGAGATACTTAGATATTTCATCCTCAAAATAGTGCTCTCCCTTATGGTCTATTTTTCCGGCAAGTTTAATCTTAACACCCAAGCTTAGGGCTAATTGAATTGCCATATGCGGAGCTTTATCACGGTCAAAGCGTCCCAGAAAACAGACATAATCATCAGGGTGCTTTACGACAGGGAATTCATTGGGGTCTTCGCCGTTATAAACAACCCCTGCTTATTGTAAATCCGGAAATGAATCTTGATAATTTTTAGATACAGAGGCGTAGTACAGATCCCGCCGC
>JBKJPJ010000002.1:0-7978 GCA_046595225.1 Saccharimonadales bacterium (SeqCode) | reverse complement strand
GCATTAACGCCTCAGTGCGATCGCTGGCTCAAGCCATTCCAGCTGCCATGAGTGGCTATCTGGCGACAATTGGTGTGGGCACTCCAGTATTAGCTGGAGGTATTACCGTTCTGGCTGGCGGCATATTCTTCATCTGGGCCTACCACCCACCTAAACATTTGCTGCACCAAAATACAGACGAACTACCGGCTGCCGCCCACTAGTATTTAATTGACATAAGTGGTATAATGTAGCTACCTCAACAGAGGTAATTATGGGGCTGAATTTTAAGCTCGACATTGGACTTTTACAAGTTAGTTTGCAAGCCGCTTATCAGCGTTATAGGTAAACTTTTTTAATTGCAACAGCATTAGAAAACGCTAAAAGCTACGTAGCCAGCCTTTTTGGTGAAGCTCGTACTTTTGCACCAGCTTACGCTTTAGTGTAAGCCACGCTGGACATGACTTCAGATAGTGTCTATCTGCGTGTCATATCATCTGATTGCTCAAATCTGCCCGATCCTACAGATTTGCTAAGACTTTGGATCAAAGACCGGTGATTTTTTGGTCATTTACCGATCACTTGGTCTTACAACTAAATGACCTACGCTTGTAGAAGACTAACGACGTAAACCGATGGACGCGGTGGCAGTAACCGCCAGCTCCACCATAAGCACTATGACCTCTGTTATTTGGAGGTCTTTTTGTTTTTTACCTACTAATTAATATCAGCCCGATTGTGGCCAAGAGTGCTGCCGCTATTTTCAGCCAAACTCTGTCTCTTTCTTTCAACAGGATTATCCCAAAGAGAGCTATCAATACCACATTACTAGCAGTAACTGGTTGTACCCGGGTCGCTGGTGCTAAACGAATGGCTGCAATTAATGTATACGTAGCAAGTAGATTAATTGTAACTAGAACTGGTAACTTCCAACCATGAATATTTAATTCCTTTTTAATAGTATTAAACCTGACATAGGGTACAAAAGTAACTATCGTCTGAGCTAACCAAATAACGGCTACATAAGTCAGTATCTGGCTAAAGTGAGTCGCAACCCGCCTATCTAACGGTGAGGTAATGGCTAACCCCAACCCTATTGCAAGAGCAAGCAGTGTGTATTTAGTAAAGATAACTTTATGATGTCTAGCTATGACCATAAAAGCAGCTACTATGAGCAGAACAAAGCCCAGAATTTGCCACACCGTTACTTTTTCATTTAGCCAAACTACAGCTAAAAGATAGCCAGCAATGTTGGTAGGCGTAAATATAGTCGCCAGCTCAGAAGCCTCGATGTGTTTTCGAACGCTAAACTGGTAACGCTGAAACATGCCGTACCCTAAGCCAGAAGTAATCAGTAAGACCAAAAGATAAGGACTTAGATTAATAGTTCCTAGACCTGTGAATATTAATAGGATAGCTATATGAGTCAAACCAATTGCATTGTAGGTAAAAGCAAAAGACCTTTCATCGGCAGCCTTCAGTGCAAATACTCGCATTAGTATTGCCAATATACTGGTCAAGCCCACTGTTGCAAGTGCATATATTAGCCACATCCACTAATACTATCATTGCACGGGGTGCATACCGCCAGGGGACTACCACTATCTTTCGGCGTTCCTGTTCATGTTTGTATTCAACCCAATCATCCCAGAGTAAATAAAGCCATCTGCGTATTTCAGCCTCAATGAGGGGTGAACTTTTCTGGAGGTGCTCCACCATAAGCATTTTGACCTCAGTTATTTAAGGTCTTTTTGTTTTAGTAATATATACTTATGTTTAATGAAGTCCGAAGATTTAATAGTTGTAATCGGTGTCAACCTTGGAAAACATTGGGGGTTAAGTGAAGACCTGAAAGCCCGACTTAATATTGCCTGCAAATTATATAAAGATGGTGTTACTGAACATATAGCCGTATGTGGCCGCTGGACGGTGTGGTATGACTGGATGCAGGTAAAACCACCAGTTACCGAAGCTAAACGCATGAAGAGCTTTCTAGTTAAACGCGGAATACCAGCACATTCAATTATTTCTGAGCAATCTTCTAAGGATACTATTGGCAATGTATATTATTTGAAATTATTACTTCGTAGACATTTAGAAATGAAAAGAATTTTAGTTATTTGTGCTAAACCACACGAACCGAGGGTAAAGTATTTATTTCATAAATTTTTTGATGATAGTTATAAAATAAGCTATTTACCTGTATCCGCACCTCATTACAAGTCAAACACAACTGGTGATGAAAAAACCTTATTAGCAGAACAAGCAGAATTGTTAGATATGGTAAGGAGAGGTCACGAAGAGGGGCTAAAACACCATTTATATAATGACCATTATTACCGTAGGCAAGCTTTACAAGTTGAGAAACAGATAGCTAAAGTTTCCCCAGTTCTAAACAGGGAATAGTACTCTGGTATAACAAGGTGGTGTATGCCATTAGGGGCTACTAACCTCTTTCGTCGTACCACCATAAGCGATATAAAATTTTTAACAGATCCTAATTGGCACATATCTTAATCTTTATATACATTCTTGACTTTTGATTTGATAATTTTTGCATGGAGGTTTGTTTGAGTATATTGGAGTCTGTAATAAGGCATGTTTCAAACACGGTAGAAAGTGTCCAGTGTACATATTTTAACAGAGGTTATGTAGAGCAGATTGCTGCTGAAAAAGAGATCGCCCAGCAACGTACAGAAAATCAAATCGCAGATCTTTTAGGCAGAATTGCTGCCCGGAATGCCAGCCGGTCATATGAAATTGATCAACACTCCAGAGAAGCAGAATTTGATCGCACACATCTTCGGCTAAATCGTGAAGAAGATTCATTCAGTAGTGTAGATGATTAAATATTGTCATAACACTTTGCTTATGCTATAATATAGGGTAAGTGTTCGATTGTGGCGCTGTAACGAGTGCCATTTTTTATTTAAGCTGAAAGATCTAAACGTATGGACCCCGACAAAATTCGTAACGTAGCCATTATTGCTCACGTTGACCACGGCAAAACAACGCTGGTTGATGGCCTCCTCAAACAATCTAAAACCTTTCGTGATAATCAGGCCGAGATGACTCAAGATCTGATTATGGATAGCGGCGACCAAGAACGGGAGCGGGGTATAACCATCACTGCCAAAATAACATCAGTGCAGCACGACGATTTCCGCGTTAACATCATCGATACACCTGGCCATGCTGACTTTTCTGGTGAAGTAGAGCGTACCTTGAATATGGCCGATGGCTGCCTGTTAATTGTAGATGCCCAAGAGGGCCCTATGCCCCAGACCAAGTTTGTACTGGGTAAAGCCCTGGCCAGCGGACTAAAGCCTATCGTGGTTATCAATAAAATAGATAAACAGGGTAGCAGAATTAAAGAAGTGGAAAACGAACTGGCCGATCTGTTCTTGGAACTCGTTATCCACGAAGATCAGCTCCATTACCCCATTTACTACGCCAATGGACGAGCCGGAAAAGCCTGGACTACGCCACCAGAAGACCCGGATGCCGAGGGAAACTTAGACGTTATTTTTGATGCCATTATCACTCACATACCTGCTCCAAAAGTTGAAGCTGATAAGCCCTTCCAGATGTTGGTTACTGCGCTGGCTTGGGATAGTTTTAAGGGCAAATACGCTATTGGGCGCATTACCCGTGGTTCTATAAAAGCAGGACAACAGGTTACGTTATGCAAAAAGGATGACAGCCAGACCAAGGCTAAGGTGGATAATGTTTTTATGAGCCGCGGAGTTAGCAAGTTTGAAGTAGACCAAGCCATTGCAGGTGATATTGTGCAGCTAACTGGTATAGGGGATGCTCAAATTGGCGAGACTGTTGCCGATGACGCCCAACCCGAGGCCTTGCCCGTTATAGAAATTGAAGCTCCAACCCTCGAAATTTATCTCGGCCCCAACACTTCTCCGTTTAAGGGTCTTGAGGGTGAATTCTCTACTTCTAGGCAGATTGGTGAGCGTCTACAGCGTGAATTGGAGACTAACGTTGGCTTACGAGTACAAGATAACGGCGTCGGCTTTTTAGTTGCTGGCCGAGGTGAACTGCACTTGAGCGTATTAATCGAAACTATGCGTCGCGAAGGATTTGAGTTTGAAGTTGGCCGCCCACAAGTAGTGCTGCGTGAACACAACGGTGCAAAGGAAGAACCAATTGAAGAATTAATTATAGAAGTTCCCGCCGAACATGTTGGCGCCGTACAGATGGAATTGGGTGCTCGTAAAGCCACGCTCACCGAGCAGTTTGCCAGCCCTAAAGGTGTTACCAAGTTGGTATATGAGCTGCCAACCCGTGCCTTATTAGGCGTGCGGAACATCTTAATGACCAACACTAAAGGTACTATTGTTATGAACACCTTGATGATTGGCTATCAACCATTGGGCAGCAGCTTACAGCAGTTACGTAGTGGCACACTTATTGCGTTCGAAAACGGCCTGACTACCCCTTACTCACTCCAAACTGCCCAAGAACGCGGCACCTGCTTTGTAGGTCCCGCCGAAAAAGTCTACGCCGGCCAAATTGTTGGGCTTAATACCCGTAAGGACGACATGGAAATCAACGTCTGCAAAGCAAAACACCTTACCAACATGCGCAGTAGCTCATCTGACGGAATAGTGCAATTGACACCCCCCGTTATCCTGAGCCTGGAACAGTGCATCGACTTCTTAGAAAATGATGAATTGCTCGAAGTTACTCCTAAAAATCTACGTCTTCGTAAGCGCGAACTCGATCCCAACAAGCGCAAACGCAATAAATAGCAATAAATAGGTTATACCCGACTGCGATATACTACATAAGTGGCTTCTCCAAAGTATTCAAAGTATAAGAAACGAAAGAAAACTATGATTATTCTCATTCTTTTAGGACTGTTAGTGGCATTTATTAGTTCTGAAGTGTTATGGCTGTTATACAACGGCAAAAATGTGCCCGCCCCCGTTGTGTCACGGCAAACGACTGTCCTCGGTACCGGCGACAAACTTACCTATCTTGTATTAGGGGACAGCACCGCCGCTGGCCAACGTGGCGATTACGCCACTGGTATTGCTCAAACGACGGCTAATCATTTGGCACAAAACCATACAGTTAGTGTTATAAACTTAGCTGTTTCCGGGGCACGGGCCAAAGATGTTGAAAAGCTGCAGCTACCCAAAGCTCTCGGCTATAAACCAGATGTAGTATTAGTTGCGGTCGGGGCCAACGACGTAACCCACCTTACTGCTTATGATAACGTTCAGCAATCAGTACGGGTAATAGCTACTAAGCTTATACAACAAAATTGTCACGCCAAAATACTATTGACGGGCTCTCCTGGCATGGGTAGCGTACCGCGTTTACCGCAACCGTTACGGTTTATGGCAGGTCAGCGGACTAAACAAATCAATAAGCATCTTGATACTCTAGCTGCCGACTTGCAGATCACTAGAGCTCCTTTAGCAGAAAAAACTGGCCCTATCTTTAGTAAAAACCATGCCTTGTTTGCCCCAGACAAATTTCATCCTAACAGCGATGGCTATCGCATTTGGAACCCGGTACTTATTGCCGCCCTTGACGATGCCATGACTCATCAGCCCAGTCACTGCAACGATTAATCTTCGTCATCGAAATATTTGCAACATAGGATAATATGTAGTATAATTTGTAATTGAAATTAAGGAGTAGGTTACACAATGGATGCGAAAAATGCTTTCGAAGCTATAGAGGCAATACGTAATACCGTACCATCTGAAGAACTACAGGTACTTGATTCGGAGTTAGCCACGCAGTTTGGACTTATAGTTGAAGTTACTGGCACAGTTGCAGTTGCTGAAACTATAGTAACCCCCACCCCCGAAGCCCCAACCATCAACTCCGAGCGTCTCCTTGCTACTCTCGACACTGCCCTGACAACCTACAGCTCATTGCTTGACACTGTCAACGCTGCCCGAACTGACGCAAAAGGTCGCAAGAAAGACAAGCCATCCCCACTTGAAGCTGTCGATCAAGACACTATCCGAGCTGAAGTTGAAGCCATAGCTGCCAACCCTGCTATTCTTGTAGATCTCCAAGCGGAGGCAGACTACTTCAGCGCTAATCCCGAAACAAACAGCCCGGCAGTTGGCTTTGACATCGTTGTTATCCCTGAAGGCCTATCTACTACCGACGAACAAGCCATCACCAAAGACGTACAAGCAAAGATTACCACTCAGTACAATCCGTATATTCAAGGTGACCGCTATAACGACACACGAACATCTGAAGTAACTGGCAAGGGCTACCGTATAGCTTTTGCACCACGTCACTACAATGTGCCAAGTGGAGACACAGATACACAAACTGCATGGATGAAAGCTGCCAACCAGAATACTTCGTCCACTCAGTTAAAAACTGCTACTGACGTGGAAGCTCTAGCACAGATTAACAACCTCCAAGCAACCGGTGAATTAAATGATCCTAATACCCGTTTTGACAAGTCATACTTTAGACGCTTTGATCAAGCGCCCGTCGACGACTGCGTTTTGTACGTGTGCGTTGATGCCTATGGCAGGCTCAATCTTGGCGGGTCTAATGTTCGGGGTGACCGCTCGACCCGTGCCTTGGTGGTGCCACAAAAACTTAATGCTTAATATTTGTTAACTTCTTTCTTATTTTTTGCTGTGGAGTAGATGTGACATGATATTCTGTGCTCGTTTTGGAATGAGCATGGATTTGTAGGTAGAGATGTTTGAGGTGGTACAATTGCTATCGTGCAAAGAAACGCACAGAAAGTATTGTATGTCTCGTTATTAAGGTTGTTAGCTCATTCAGAGAAGACTAACGACTCGCGTAGGCACAACTAGAACCAAAAAATATAGTCACCACGTTGAAGCGCTGTTGGTAGCGACAAGAACGTCGCTTATAGGAGAAAAGAACTTGTACTGTGCGCGGTATGAGGAAGTGATACCAGCAGGCTCACATAAGCGCCCGTCGACGACTACGTTTTGAACGTGAACGTTAATGACAATGGCAAGCTCAATCTTGACAAGTCTAATGTTCAGAATGACAACTCGACCCGTGCCTTGATGATGACTATAGTCCAAATTAATTATGCCGGCAGGCTTTTACGCCAGCCGGTTATTTGTTTACGTGCTTCGTTAAGGCGAGCTTGTAGTTTGAGTAAGTTGGTATCATTTTCTAGATGAAGCTCGAGCATTGCTCGTAATTGTAGTGCCAAGACTTCTGAGCTTGCAGAGGCCTCAATAAGATGAACACTTTTGATTGTTTTGGGAGCATGCTTGGCCTTAATTAATGATTCAATAATTTTATCGCAGGTAGTAACTGCAGATTCGCCCATAGTGTGGCGGTACTTTTTATCTATTACGGTATTGAGTTGCACGAGTTTTTTGTAAACTTCATAGGTAGTACTTATGACAGATAATTCTTCCATTAATTTAAGTTTAACAAATATCTGGCTCAGCTGGCGATCTTTTCGGGCTGGCAAGAAATCCAGTCGAGCCATTTTGCAGTACGAAGCAAGTTTGGAAAATAATCTGATCAACCTGTGTATTGCGCTTAATAATGGGAACTATCGCCATGGCGGCTACGACCACAAAATATTGAGTGACAAAAAGCGCCGAGATATCGCTGTGGCTACAGTAGAAGACAGAATTGTACATCGTCTTATATATGAATATCTGGTCAACATGCTTGATAAACGGTTTGATTCAGACGTTTGGTCTGGACGCAAAGAAAAGGGTCTACATAAATCGCTCAAGCGAATAGGATTTCTTGTAGACAAATATCCAAAATGCTACGTATGGCGAGCTGACATTACCAAGTTTTTCGATAACGTCAATCATCAAGTGCTCAAGAACTGCCTAAATCGTTTTATAACAGATGAAAAAACTAAAAATCTGGTTGACAAAGTAATCGACAGCTATAGCCATAATAAAGTCAGTCAGTCAGTCAGTCAGTCAGTCAGTCAGTCAGTCAGTCAGTCAGTCAGTCAGTCAGTCAGTCAGTCAGTCAGTCAGTC
>JBKJPJ010000121.1:0-7393 GCA_046595225.1 Saccharimonadales bacterium (SeqCode) | reverse complement strand
GCGTTGCCAAAAGTAAAACCGGGCGATCAAGCCACAGTCATCACTGATAACGGCCATACCTTTACCTACAAATTCAGTAGCACAACAATCACCGACCCTACCGACTTAAGTGTTTTTAATTATAAAGGGGCGCCCGTCTTAGTATTACAGACCTGCACAGGCCTCTGGTACGAACAACGGCAACTTTTTGTCTTCGACTTTGTTAGTGCGAGCTAAATATGTTGTTAACAACAGTATCTATTTGGTCGTTAGATAAGTTCGCCTTAACCAAATAATCTTCGATATCTAAATTACGCAAACCAGCTGGAGCTTCAGACTCATTAAGATTTGAAATGATAAGAACGGGGATTTTGCGTCCCCAGTCACTCTTGCGCATAGTTGCCAGGATTTGATCACCGGCAATGTCCGGCACCATAAGATCGAGCAATACTAAATCCGGTATCTCTTTCTGGATAAAATACAGGGCTGTAATACCGTTATATGCTAAGAAACAGGTATATCCGATAATTTCTAACCGGGTTTTATAAATTTCTGCCAGGCTTAAATCATCTTCAACAATGACTATCTTTTTTGAAACTTTTTGTGTTGCTTCCTCTGGCTGCATACCGGGGATTGTAGCCTATATTCCGCAGTTTTACTACTGGGAAGTCTTGCGCCGGAAAAGCCAAGATGCCGTCGGCATAGCAATCAGCAACAAACCGAGGCTCCAAATAACAGCTAGCCAGGCATGGTTTCCTACTGGAGTACCGAGTATTAATGATCGTACAGCTTCTACCACCTGGGTAATCGGCTGGTTAATTGCAAAGATCCGCAAGTAGTGCGGGAAACTTTCGGCTGGCACAAAGGCCGAGCTTGCAAATGTTAGAGGAAAGATGAATACGAACGTCAGCCACTGGACTGCTTCGACACTTTTGGCGAAAACGCCCACAATTGCTGCCAACCATGAGAACGCGAGCGTGAAAAGCATCAATATTCCAGCAATGTACAGCCAGTGCAGGGGACTGGCGTGACTTCTGAAGCCAATAACCAATCCGGTGAGCAGCATAACGGAGGTCGAAATAATATTCCGAAACAAGTCCGATACTACATGGCCATTGAGAACTGCTAAGTTAGCCATAGGCAGCGAGCGGAAACGGTCAACAATGCCTTTTTGCAGATCATTACATACCGAGACGGCAGTAGTGGTCGACCCGAAAGCGACCGTCTGTACGATAATGCCAGCCATCAAAAAGTTCAAATATGATATACCTGCAGGTAACGATTTAGAAATCGCTCCGCCAAAAACGGTAGAGAATAATACAAGAAACATAATTGGCTGAAAGAAGGCACCCAGCAACTGGTCGGTGTTGCGAATAATATGGCGGGAACTGCGTTTAATCATGAGTAAGGAATCGTTCAGTGAAAGCAGCCATTTTGGCTTTGTTTCGAAGACTAAATTAGCAGCCATCAGTTTTTCTCCTTTTGTTTACCGGTGAGCGTTAGAAATACATCATCAAGGGTTGGCTTGTGAATAGCCATAGACACAACGTTGATTTTTTCGGTAGCTAAGATATCCAGAACTTGACGCACGTCGGTATTGGGGTCGTTGATAACGATAGTAGCCGACTGGTCTTTGGCGTTGGTGTCGATAACTCTTTTTCCAAGTGACTGCTGGGCATGTTGCATGTCAGCGGAATTAGCAAAATTAAGTTCCAGGCGATCATTACCAACTTTGCGCTTGAGTTCCGAAGAAGTACCCTTGGCGATTACTTTGCCATCATCAATCACTACAATTTGATCAGCAAGTTGATCGGCTTCATCGAGGTACTGGGTAGTCAACAGAATAGTTGTTCCGGTGGCCATAAGCCGTTTAATGATTGCCCACATACTTAAACGAGAACGAGGATCAAGACCTGTAGTTGGTTCATCTAAGAAAAGAATAGGAGGCGTAGCAATCAGGCTGACCGCTAAGTCCAACCGTCGGCGCATACCTCCAGAATAAGTTTTTGCTGTTCGATCGGCTGCTTTTACTAGATCGAACTCTTCTAATAATTCTTCGGCCCGGGCTTTAGCGCTGGCTGCAGTTAAGCGGTATAATTGCCCCATCATCACCAAGTTTTCACGGCCTGTTAGTAGTTCGTCAACAGCGGCCGATTGTCCGGTCAGGCCAATAACACTCCGAACTTTATCGGCTTGCTTCACCACATCGTAGCCTTCAACAGTTGCGGTACCGCCCTCAAACGACAGTAAAGTACTCAGAATTCTAACTATGGTAGTTTTACCAGCACCGTTTGGTCCTAGTAGGGCCAGCATGGTCCCCCGCTCAACCTGCAAATTTATTCCTTTTAGGACTTCAGTTTTACCGTATGATTTTATTAATTTTTTTGCTTCAATGGCATAGTCGCTTTTTGGCATCGGTCTTCCTTATTGACAAGTAATTTTAACAGTTCTAATACTTTAAAGCGAACAATTCATTAGTGGCTAATTACGGTATACTAGTGCTTATGATCGGAAGAACTCACGATGCCGCCGCTCTGAGCCTTTTGGCAGTAATTGTAGTAATACAATCGGTACCGCCAATGACCCTCGGTACGGCACTTTTGGCCTTATTAGCAAATCAAATTGGTGGAATCGCCCCAGATATAGACCAACCAACAGCGCCATTTTGGCGGAACCTGCCGATAGGCGGATTTTTTGGGAGATTCTTCGGTAAATTATTAGGCGGCCACCGTTTTTTGACGCACTCACTTATTGGAGCGGGATTACTGAGCATTGGCGTGCATTATGTATTAGTTTTTTTGCATCCAATTATGCCGCATATAGAGATTAGACTGGTATGGTACGCTTTTATGATCGGCGTTTTTTCTCATTTATTGATGGACAGCTTCACTAAAGAGGGAGTTCCCTGGTTATTACCAATTCCTATAAAATTTGGTTTTCCCCCGCTCAGAAGCCTGCGCATAACCACCGGTAAAAACCTAGAAAAGCTGGTTATCTTCCCAGGAATGGTGGTATTCCTGATTTGGTATAGTTCAATTAACTATAATCATTTAGTCACGCTGGTGCATCGGTTGGCTTCCTGAAGGGGGCCCTCAAACATCTTAACCGCTAAAACGTGAAATTGACCGCTGGGTAGTATCTACTATTTTAGTAGTCAGAAGTTTTAGTTGCTGCTTAGCTTGCTGGTCAATGGTCAGCTGGCTTACAATTTTGGCAGACCGTGCTCCGTACGAACCGATTAATTTTTGAACATGAACTAGAGCACCTGAATCAATAATAATAGTACGGATGCGTGTAATGTCGTGGTCCGAAACTTTCCGGAAACCAATGGTCGCTTGTAAATATTTCTTGGTAGCCGGATCTGCCATTTGCAGCGTCTGCTGCAATAAAAAAGTCCGTTTTGATTCTTGTAAATCACTTGATGAAGACTTTCCAGTAACTGCTTCGTTCCCAAATACCCCAACTATGTCGTCGGCTAATTGGTAAGCGATTCCCATATTCCGTCCAAACTCCCTCAGTAAATCCACTTCTGACACTGAGGCTCCTGCCAATTCAGCACCACACACCAGCGGAGTTATGAAAGAGTATTGAGCGGTCTTTAGCTGCATAATTTTCGTGGTGTCAACAGCTTCTATATTCTGCAGTACCGCTTCTGTATCCAGTAACTCACCGCCAGCCACCTGAAACATAGCTTGATGCAGATGGCCATGAGCTATAGAAATCTGGTTAGCAGTCAGTTGGCTAGCTGCAATCATACTATAAGCACTGCTCAGTAAAACATCGCCGGCTAACAATGCCGCTCCATCGGCTAGGTGATCGGTGATAGCGTGCGGTATAGCAGGTGAAGCATAAAGTTTTTTGTAGCTGCCGGCAATATTGTCTACCCCATACCGGCGATAATCACGGTCAATAATGTCATCGTGAATCAACAAACAGAGATGCAGTAATTCTTGGGCAGTCGCGACCTGCAAGGCCGAGTCGGAATTAGTGCCGGCATATGACTGATAGGCTAACAGTAGTAGATACGGCCGCAATCGTTTGCCACCGGCTGTAGCAAATGCCTCAGTAACTTCCCACAGGCGTTGGTAGTCGGTATCCAACTTCGAGGCTGCGCTCTTTTGTGTCGCAAAAAAATCAAGTAAAACGGTATCTACTTGGGTTCTAGTTGTTTCAATATTCCACAGTGTCATGATGCTCACTACATCATACGGCAGCCGTTACAAAAGTCTATTACTGTTAGGTTGATTGACGTTTAAGTCGAAATTTAGAGAGTTGGAATAAATTCTGTTTCAGGTACTTGGTACTGGGGTCGCCGTAGTAACTTAACGAAGTGTTTACGTACTAAACGCTTTCGTAATAATTCAGTTTTTGTTGCGTTCATGTAATGCTCCCTTAATTATTTCCACTTTTCATAAACTACTTTCATTTTATAAATTTGACCTCAGCTTAAGAATAACCTAAAAGTAGACAGGGAACAGGTACCGCATCTGTTCCCCGGTCCTCCATATAAAGTAAAGCTCTTGCGATCTAATTGTGATACGTACGATAGCTCTATGTGCTAATTTTCGCTGTATTCATGTTCGACCGTGACTATAGAATAGCTATTTAATAAAAAACGGTCTGTAACGGTTGCATCAGCAAAAGTTAAAAAAATATTATTGGTAAATTGTAATCTAGGTTACACTATTTATGTGAAGAAGCTCACAACCTCCTCTATTAATACTGTCTTTCCGCAGGCTATTGTTCGGCATTATGACAAAGGTCAAATAATTTGTTATAACGGAGACCAGCCCCGCTATGTATTTTTTGTAGCTAAAGGCCATGTACGCTATTACGATATTGATGGCGAGGGTAACGAAAAGATTCTCCATATTATCGGAAAAGATAACTTATTCCCAATGTTATTTGCCTTTGGCGTTACCACACAAGTTAGCGGCTTTTACGCTAGCTTAGAACCCGTTGATGTCGTAGCCGTCCCGCTGGAGGACTTTAACGCCCTACGCCAGCAGGATATTACCTTTGCTAACGACCTCACTTATTGGTTTTTAACAGAAATAAACCAGTTGGTATACAGGATTGCAAGTCTACAAAAGACCGATGCTCATGACAAAGTACTCTCAGCACTCAGCTATTTAGCTTCGGCCTATGGACATTCGGTGGGAAACTGGCAAAGGTTGGACTTTCCGATAACACAGCAGTTTATTGCGGACTTAACGGGCTTGGCCCGCGAAACAGTCAGCAATACATTACAGGAACTTGAAGCAGAGCATGTTGTCAGAACGGCTAAAGGGCATCAGCTGGACGTTAAAGCCAGCACTGTCAAAGGCCTCATTAATTAGTACGGATTCTTAAGTCAGATTCATTGATACAATAGTAGTAATGAGTTTCAGCGAGGAGTATAAAAAGTTAAACACTGAACAGCGGTCGGCTGTTGATTATATTGATGGCCCGCTTATGGTTATTGCCGGTCCGGGCACCGGGAAAACGCAGCTCCTGAGTTTACGGGTTGCAAATATTCTGCGTCAAACCGATGCCGGAGCGAGTTCCATTTTATGCCTGACGTATACCAATAAAGCCGCTACCAATATGCAAGAGCGGCTACTGCGGTTAATCGGATCTGAAGCTACCCATGTAGGAGTGCGTACCTTTCACAGCTTTGCTGCAGAAATTATGAACCGACATCCCGAATATTTTTGGAGCGGTGCCCGCTTGGCGATTGCCCCAGATGCCGTGCAGCTAGAGATTGTCCAGGAAATACTCCATAAGCTGCCCGTGGAGCACCCGCTTGCCCTAAAGTTTGCAGGCCAGTTTACTCTTATTAAGGATGTTCAGAATGCTATTAATCTCACTAAAGAAGCCGGCCTGACCCCTAAAAGTTTGCGTCAAATTATATCCGCTAATATTGCTTTTATAGAACGGATAGAACCTCAGCTGGCCATTATTGGTGAACTGCGGGTCAGCAGCAAAAACTTACAATCAATCACTCAGACCATTTTAGAACTCCCCGAGCAAGATCACGCCAAAGGCTTACCAGAACCTTTCAAAGGACTAGACCAAATTATAAAAGACAGCTTTCAAACTGCAGTTACCCAAGCTGCGCAACTCGGCAAAAATACACCTATCAGTCTGTGGAAACGTCGCTGGATCCAGCGAGTTGAAGACGGCTACCGGTTAGCCAACGAACAGCGGCGCAACGAATGGTGGTTGGGAGTAGCCGATGCCTACGAGCTATACCGCAAACATTTACATCAGCGGGGGTACTACGACTACGCCGATATGCTGGTTGAAGTTATTGCCCAAATTCAGGCACACAGCAGTTTGCGGGCCGAATTGCAGGAACAATATCAGTATGTATTAATAGATGAGTTCCAAGATACCAACGCTGCCCAATTACAATTGGCTCACTTAGTAGCCGACCACTTCACCAGTCAGGGCAAACCGAACTTGATGGTCGTAGGAGACGACGATCAATCCATATTTAAGTTCCAGGGAGCCGAACTAAGCAACATGCTCGATTTTACCCGGCGCTACCGTGAATCAAAAGTGATTGTGTTGACTATAAACTATCGGTCAACGCAGGAAATTCTAGATGCTGCTAACACAGTAATTAGCCATTCATCGTATAGGTTAGTAGAAGCTATACCTAACCTTATAAAACAGCTCACTGCCCAGACTAAGGCTTCGGCTGGCGCCATCCGGCATCTACGCTACGGTAACCGGCCTGAGCAATTAACGGGGATGGGAGCAGAAATAGCCAGACTTTACAATGACGGACAATCGGTAGCAGTACTGGCCCGCAGCCATGCCAGTTTACGCGATATGGCACATGTTCTGGCACAACAGGGGGTCGCTATTCGTTATGAACAAAGTAACAATATTTTTGAACGTGATGGCATTAACCAAACACTCATTATATTACGATTAATTATCGCGATAACTAAGGGTGATAGTGACCGGGCCAGCGAACTGTTGGCTCTTAGTTTGGCACACCCGATGTGGCACATAGAGCCCCACATTCTATGGGAATTCGTAACCGGGAACTATGCAAATCCCGACTGGTATGGGAGTTTATTGACAGCCGAAAACGTAACATTGCAAGCTATTGGCCGTTGGATAGCCCAATTGGTTTCACTGAGCACCAGTGAGTCGGCAACGATAGTTGTGGAAGAAGTGCTCGGCATCCGCAACAGCACGAGCCCGGATACAGGCCCAGAAAAAGGGCATGGTAAAGGTTCAGATAAGTATATACAAAGCCCCTTAAAACAATATTTTTTAGATCAGAAGTTGCCGCAAAACACCGTTAGCCAGTCTTATCTAGAAACATTGGCGGCGTGGCAGCTGCTACGAACGTTAGTTGTAGAATTTTGTAGTAACAAACAACCAAGAATTGCAGATTTTGTAGCCTTTGTGGATC
>JBKJPJ010000033.1:0-7380 GCA_046595225.1 Saccharimonadales bacterium (SeqCode) | reverse complement strand
ACGAATAACCAGTTGGATAGTATTGGTATTGATCTTACTGCATCCCGGGTTATTAATAGGGCAATTGTTTCGTGACGGGTTGGGATTGCCACCCCAAAGTTATATAAAAAATTACATCGCTCCTAATATGGCCTTTGCCGCAACATTAGGCAGTTTGAGCTTGGCGATTTTTTTAGCTTTCGAAACAAAACGCTTTTTCGGCAATAAGTTATGGTGGAAGTACCTTTCATACGCAAGTGAAATAGCTATGTTGGCGATTTTTTACCACGGGCTCCAACTGGGGCAGAACACCCGCCGCGGCTGGTTTAGGGGAGTGTGGATATTTTATGGAATAAGTTTGTTTATAACCTTATTTTACATACACTGGTACGATTTTTCCGCGAATTCTCAGAGGCATCGTGCTACACTAGAGCAACTATAAAGGAGAACTCATGAAAAAAGGAATTATTGCCCTAATAATTATTGCTATCGTTGCTGCTGGAGGCGCCTACGCTTTTAGTAAAAAAGATACTAAGAGTGCCGATGAAAAAGTGAGTTCTACAACCTCTGCGCCGACTACTACGGGAAATGATACTACGTCTACGTCCTCAAAAGGTGCAACATCACCAGCCGCTTCTACAGCCAGTGCCACTCTAACCTATAGCGACAGTGGATTCAGCCCCAGTACTTTGACGGTAACTTCCGGTACTACGGTGACCATTAAAAACACTTCTACAAAACCGGTTCAATTTAGCTCAGATCCCCACCCTACGCACACCATCAATAAAGAGCTCAATGCCGGTGTGCTCGATGCCGGTAAAAGCCAACCTATGACCGTCACTAAAAAAGGTACGTTTGGTTACCACAATCACCTCGAGCCCAATCAGACCGGTAGCATAATCGTTCAATAGATCTTAATTTGCTTGACTCAGGTGTAGGCCCAGCCTAAGCTTGATACTAGATGTTACAAAAAACAAAAGAACTGGCCTTAAAATTTTTGCCGCGCAAACAAGTGGCTTCTGCTATAGATGTGGTGGAAGCCCGCCAGTACATAGAAGCCTATTGGAAAAAGCTCACGCATTACCATCCAAAGGACGACACCGTCCTCATTGGTGTTCCAAACAAATACTTTGTGCCGTCGTATGAAGAAGGCAACGAGTTCGACTATGAAGAGCTATTTTATTGGGACAGCTACTTTATGGTGCAGGGTATGATGGATGAAGAGCATAAAGACTTAGTCGTAGGTATTTTAGAGAACTTTTTTGATATATTTCAACGTTTTAAAATTATTCCGAACGCCTCACGGCTGTATTATGTCAGCCGTTCGCAGCCACCCTTTTTAACGAGCTTTATATGGCAAGTCTACGATACCTACGATATGAGCGACAAATGGCTGGCGAAAGCTATGAAAGTAGCTGAAGAGGAGTATGAAACGGTTTGGATGGGAACCCGGAAACCCAATGCCCGGCAGGTGTATAGGGGGCTGAGCAGATATTACGATTTTAACTATATCCACGATATTGCCGAAACTGAGAGCGGTTGGGACATGACCACTCGTTTTAATCGCAAATGCTTAGATTATCTACCGGTAGATTTAAATGCGCTGCTGTATAAATACGAAACTGATCTTGTGCGCTACTACAAGCACGCAGGCGATAAACGGGCTACCGTCAAGTGGGAAGTCGCTTCCAAGCACCGGGCAGCCACAATGAAGGAGTTATTATGGGATCAAGGTCGTGGTATGTTTTACGATTACAATTATGTAAAAGAACGGCGGGGGAATGTAAGTTCTTTAGCCAGTTTTTACCCGATGTGGGCAGGCATGGTCGACGAGAAGCAGGCTGCTCAGATGGTTAAAGCCCTTAAGCGTTTTGAGAACCGTGGTGGCCTGGCTGCCACCGACAGCCAGCCTTTAAATCAATTTGTACCGGGAAGTATGCCCACCCAATGGGCATACCCGAATGGCTGGGCTCCACTGCACTTTTTAGTAATCCAAGCTTTGGAACGCTATGGATATCATGAAGATGCTCAACGTATTGCCCAGAAATGGCTCTGCACTAACCTTAACTGGTTCAACACGCATCATGTCTTTTTAGAAAAATACAATGCAGTCTCCCCAGAAAAACCACCGGTGAAAGGAGTGTATCCGGCTCAAACTGGCTTTGGTTGGACTAATGCTGTTTTTGAGTACCTTTGCCAGGAATATATCGATAAATCATGAAAAATAATCCCCATGCCTTATGGAGGATATACGGTATTTCATGGATTTTGACAGCTCTTATTCTAATAAGCGTTGCAATTTGGGGATCGACCGCCGACCTTATAAAAGTAACCGTATTAGCTTGTCTTGAAGTTACGTTTAGCTTCGACAACGCCATTGTAAATGCCAAGATATTGTCTTCCATGAGCCTTTACTGGCAGAAGCTGTTTATGACCGTCGGTATTGTAATTGCTGTCTTTGGAGTACGTGTTTTGTTCCCCGTACTGCTGGTGACCTTCACAACCGGCCAATCAATTGCCAATGTGACAGATTTAGTTTTGCATGATCCGGTGCAGTACGCTCATCATTTAGAAAAGGCCCATCCTATGATTGCTTCTTTTGGAGGAATCTTTCTACTGTTATTATTTTTAGATTTTATTTTAGAAGACCGCGTCATCCGTTGGCTCAAACCCCTAGAAGATATGTTGGCCAAGCTCGGCAAATTAGAAAATATCAGTGTATTAATCGCCGTAATGTCACTACTATTTATTTCTTCTAAAGCCGGGGAGGAAGATCAGCAGGCAGTTCTGATTGCCGGACTATTAGGGGCCCTCATGTATTTAGCAATAAATGCAGTCGACACCTATTTTGCCCAAAAGGATAAGGCTGCTCTTAAGGCGGGCGCTAACATAGCGCGGGCCGGTCTTATTGGATTTTTATATCTCGAGATGATTGATGCCAGCTTTAGTTTAGATGGGGTAGTCGGAGCTTTCGCAGTAACCAGTAAAGTACTGCTGATAGCGTTAGGATTAGGCATTGGTGCATTGTATGTGCGTTCTATGACGGTGCATGTCATGCGCCGCGGCACATTATCTAAATACCAGTACCTTGAGCATGGCGCCCATTACGCTATTGGCGCTTTAGCGGTACTTATGCTCGCTTCTGTTAGCTTCAAAATCCCCGAGATGGTTGGCGGCTTGGTAGGTATTGTAATAATTGGCTGTGCGTTGACTTCTTCTATAGTAGCTAAACGCTCAGTTTCAAATTAAGTGTTGCTTAGACTCATAAAAACTGTAAATATATAACCATGAGCGGATCACTTGTTGAAAGATATACTAAAACAAGTAATCATTTCCTCCCTCTGGATATTAGCCGCTTATGAAAGTGTCTCCCTTTGAACTGGAGCTGGAGTGGCGGGCAGCGGGTATTGTTGACGAGGGTGAAATCCATAGCGAATTTTCTCAGACCCCGCCGTTGCATGGCCAAAAGGTAAACGTTGATGCTCTTAAAAAAGGTAGTAAGGAGTTTTGCGATACGGTGTATACGACAGCAAGCCAGCTGCACGCTATCTATGGATCAGTGATGTTAGAAAACACAGTGTTAGTTAGTACTGCAAACGGTGCTAATAGATTTTTGCAACCTATTAGTCAGCAACTTGGGATAACCGGATTTGAAACGGTAAAAGTTGCTCCCGGAGTAGCTCATTTAGATACAGATGCCTACAAGCAAATACATACACTTTCTCCTGAGTTGGTAGTTGTCTTAGATGATGTTGGCTCAACCGGTGCCACGACAACCCGACCCGTAGAGGATGCCCGCTGTGCCGGGGCTGAATGCGTAGAGGTATTGTATATGTGGCAGCGAGTTCCCGTTTTGCCGCGGCTTGAAGAGCTGAATGTGGGATACCGGGCAATTATAAATACGCCTATGCCCACGTACACGCAGCAAGAGTGTGCAACCTTACCCCAAGGTTTTTGTTCGAGAGAATGGGACGTTGTACCGTATAAGTCCTAGCGGGGGAGGAAACAGAGTTGTTTCTCTTTTTATAAATCAACCATAAGAAGGTAGACTATAGTAATGAATTACTACGTAACCACCTCCTTACCCTATGTAAACGGTGAACCGCATATTGGTTTTGCCATGGAGCTGTTACAGGCTGATGTCCTGGCGCGAACCGCCCGGGCGGCTGGCAAGAAGGTAATTTTTAGCACCGGGACCGACGAACATGGTGGTAAAATAGCCGAAAAGGCAGCAGAGAATAAGCTGGCACCTAAAGCTTTTGCCGATGGGGTAAGTAAACAGTTTCGTGACTTAGGTAAAATCCTTAACCTGAGCAATGACCGCTTTATTCGTACCACCGATGCCGGCCATGAGCAACGCGCTCAAATTATCTGGAAGAACTTAGCCAAGGATATTTATAAAGGCTCCTACGAGGGCTGGTATTGCACGGGCTGCGAAGCTTATGTCTCAGAGGCAGTAGCAAAAGAAAACAAGGGTGTCTGCCCGCATCATAATAAGCCGTATGAAAAACTGAAAGAAGAAAATTACTTTTTTAAGTTGAGTAAATATGCTCCTCAAATTCAAAAAGCGATTACCGATGGCAGTTTTCGAATTCTACCGGCTACCCGCAAGCATGAGATTTTAAACGTCTTCAAGCAGGGGTTGGAAGATATTAGTGTTTCTAGGCCAAAAGGAAAAATATCTTGGGGTATCCCGGTGCCCGGTGACACAAAACAAGTTATGTACGTATGGTTCGAGGCGCTGATGAACTATCTCACGGTTTTAGGCTATCCAGAGCACGAGGATTTCAAAAACTATTGGCCGCCTAATGTTCAAGTGGTGGGCAAAGATATTCTGCGTTTCCATGCCGCCATTTGGCCTGGAATGCTGTTAGCCTTAGGCCTTAAACTGCCTCAAACGCTCTATGTGCACGGGCATATTACCATTGAAGATAAAAAAATGGGAAAAAGTTTAGGTAACTTTATACATCCGAAGGACGTCATAAAGCTGTATGGGACCGACGCCTTCCGCTACTACTTTTTACGGCACATACCCAGTTATGAAGACGGTGACTTTAACTGGGACCGCTTATTCAAGGCTTACAATAATGAGTTGGCCAACGAACTAGGCAATAGCGTTCAGCGTACCTCAGCGATGATTAAGCAGTACCAAAAAAGTATTATCGGCGAAGTCCCCCCCGCTGAACACGATATTGCCCAGTATCATGAAGCACTCGATGCCTGCCGTTTTGATCGTGCCTTAGATGAAGTTTGGGAGCAAGTCCGAGGGCTGAATCAATATATCGAAGAGCAAAAACCGTGGGATCTCTTTAAGGGTGGTGAAACTGAGCACTTACAAGAGATACTCGCCTACCAAGTCAGCTGTTTGCTAGAAATTGCTGAATTACTGGCGCCATTTATGCCGGATACAGCGGCAAAGATTCGCTATATATTTGCAGATGGCGTTGTGCGGCCTATTGAAGGCACACTATTTCCCCGAAAAGACGAAGTCCCAGCTCTACCACACCCTCCGGTGGTCACTACCAGCCAAACGCCTGCCAAATAAGCCAGCTTGAGGCGTCTGTTTTGCCGCGCTTGTTGGATACGCTTTCGAGTATTGCCCGAAGTATTAAACGTCGCCTAAATCCACCATAGTCAATGTAGCGCACCGACGTTTCTGGCATTGGACCATATTCAAATGTGTTTTTCATTTTAAAACCCTCCCCAAGGTTATAGTTCCCCAACCTAACTAATTGTTTCGGTAACACTAACTACTATTGTAGTCCTACTTAGTGTATTGTCAACACCATGTCGACTGTAAAACTGCAATGCCTGTGGATAACTTAAAGGAATAATTTAGTCGAAACTACGGGACAAGTATTCCAGGTTGGATTTGTTGAATTTGTATAATCGGGCAGGGCGATGTGCACCTTCCATGTGATATTCACTGGTTTCTTTAACTAAATCGAAGCCCAAGTACTTTTTACGGAAGTTGCGTTTATCCAATTCTCGTCCAAGTACAGCTTCGTATGCAATCTGTAACTGCGACAAAGTAAATAAGCTGGGCAACAGTGCAAATACGGCATTGGTGTATGAAAGCTTAGCCACCAAACGCTGCTGGGCATATTCAATTATCTTATTATGGTCAAATCCTAATTGAGGGACATCTTTAAAAGTAAAAAACTGGGTATGTCGTTTAATTGGCGTAGCCCGTGGTGTTAATGCACGGCCTAAACCCATATAGGTGACCGACACCGCATGGCCATGGGGATCCCGAGTAACGGTATCAAACGTATACAGTTGCTCAATAAAGCCCAGTTGGGAGACTTTTATGCCTGTTTTAGCTTCCAGTACGAATTGCATGGCATCATAGGTAGTTTCACCTTTAGCGTTAATACCGCCAGGTAACGCCCACATATCCTTGAAAGGATCTTCTTCCCGTTTAGTTAGCAGCACAGCTAATTCATTTTCAATAAGTTGAAAAATAATACTATCTACATAAATTTCGGGCGTAGCTATAGGGGGCGTAGTGGATTTTGGCACAATATTGTCCATTGTACAGTAACTAAGTACCGTGACTAGCATATATACAAGCTTATGTCTGCAACTGGTTAGCGTTACAATATTAGGTATGGACTTATTCGATACCCATTGTCATATACATTTTCCAGATTACGAGTTGGATCCCGAAGAGGTGATCATAGAGGCCAAAACAGATGGCATCGACGGAATGCTTTGCGTGGGCTGTACGTTAATTGATAGTCAGTTAGCTGTCAAGATGGCTGCCCGGCACACGGGTATTTGGGCAAGTATTGGCTTGCATCCACACGAAGCCAAAGATTACGTGGGCGACTTTCATGCATTGAACCGATTCCATGACCTCGCCAGCAAACCAAAGGTAGTGGCCATCGGGGAAACCGGCTTAGATTATCACTATAATCACTCCACAAAAGAGGATCAAAAAAAACTGCTGCAGTTTCAGATTGATATCGCGGTAGAGCATAATTTGCCGCTTATTTTCCATATCCGGGAAGCATATGATGATTTTTGGCCTATTTTTGACCAATATAGCGGCCTCAGGGGCGTGGTTCATAGTTTTTCGTCGAACAGAGCAGATTTAGATCAAATAGTATCCCGGGGCCTGTATGTAGGCTTAAACGGTATCATGACCTTTACAAAAGATCAAAAACAGTTGGAAGCTGCTAAAGCTATCCCCTTAGACAAGGTACTGCTGGAAACTGACGCGCCGTTCTTGACCCCTGTTCCATTTCGTGGTACAATCTGCCAGCCTAAGCATGTGCGAGTGACGGCCGAGTTTTTAGCTGACCTCCGTAATGAGGATTTCAAAAAGCTTGCCCAGCAGACCACTATAAACGCCAAAGCATTGTTTAAGTTATAAGCGAAGGAAATATGAGAGATACA
>JBKJPJ010000027.1:0-5691 GCA_046595225.1 Saccharimonadales bacterium (SeqCode) | reverse complement strand
TAAAACGAACACTAGGCTGGCTCAAACCCACAACTCCAGCTAAAGGGATGCTGCTATTCGCTCTAGTGTTTGGGCTGGCTGGCGGTAGCTACTATATTTCTAAGAGTTTTGCGGCTTCTTATCCCCGTAGTTTTGCCGCAAACACTATTCAGTCTGCCCAAAAGGGACATTGTCATATAGAGTACACTGGCGGAACTTATCTGGGGATTGCCTATGCAAAATTCCGTTTGAGATCTGACATTGCCGGAAGACGATGTTTTACCTACATAGAGGTGACGAACAATAACAATATTTCAAGATCAACATATTATACTCTCTGGAGTAAAACATCATGGACTTCATGGCAGCAAGCAACCGTAGATCAAATATCTGCGTTTCGGCGGGGGATGGTTCAAGTTACCAACCAAGAAACCCTCAACACTGACACGATAAATTTCACGGTGTATTAGTTAGTCAATGCTAGCTTTTCAAGCATAGTCTTGAATGTTTGCAGTAATTGCTGGTACTCATAAGTATCAGTATAGCCAAATACATTCGTTAAACGAATACTTGTAGTCAAGGGATAAGTGCCTTTTACTACAGCACTTTTTGGATCAAATTCTTATAGGCCACTATTGTATGTATGTCGGACTTGACCTCATTCATATCAGTCTGCAAAATCTTAATGTCGGATTTTACTTCATGCATGTCTGTCTGTAGATGATGAATGTCAATCCTAACAGCTTTCATGTCTGCTTGAAGAACTTTAATATCGGTCTTGACCTCCATCATATCAGTCTGCAGAACTTTGATATCCGACCGGATCTCCAGGATGTCAGATTTAACCTCGTTCATATCTTGACGTAATTCTTTAATCTCGCTCTTAACCACCTTCATGTCGTCTTCCAGAACGGTGAAGCGCTCGTCTACGTGAACCATAAAGTCCTTTATTAAACTCACGATATCATCAAAGCCTTGTCGCATTTCTGTACGCAACTCCGCCATAGCATTGGCCAAATCTAATTTAGTAGCATATTCCTCAGTACTCATAGAGCCATTTTAATACAAGATCATTAAATTATTCTTACCTTTTAAGCTTTGTTGGGAGTCTTTTTTGCAACAGACGTAGCGGTAGGAGCAGCCACACTAGGTGGTACCGCTGGCAACACACTTTTGGCAAAGCTGAAGCCAAAGGTACTACCCTTGCCTTCATCGCTTCTAAACACAATTGCCCCGCCTTGGGTGGCAATCACTTTTTTTGCCATAAATAATCCCAAGCCAGTTCCGTCCGGCCGCGCTTTGCGGGCATTGCCAGCCCGAAAGAATTTAGTGAACAAATGATGCTGTTCGGCTTTAGGCACGCCTAATCCATCATCGACAACGGTGTATTCAATACTTTGCCCTTTATCTTCCAGGTTTACCTGAATATGACCACCCGCCGGGGTGTAGTAAATGGCGTTGTCGGCAAAGTTCATAATGACCTGGCGCATCTTGGTTTCGTCAAACATAAGAGTCGGGAAATCTTTGGGTTTATTGTAGGTAAGCTCCAGGCCGCGGCCTTTAGCCGTTTCAATCAACTGGCTAATTTCGGTATCCACCACATCTGCCAAGTTTGTAGGCTTGTTCTCGATAATAAACTTGCCGGTCCGCAGCCGCGATACGTTCAGAAGGTCAGCAATCAGGTACACCATCCGCTGCGAGCTAATAAAGGCTTGGTCCAGTAACTTGCGCTGGGAAGCTGTAACCTTGCCCGAGTCACCCTCCAGTACCATACTCACGTAACCCTTCACACTCGTTAAAGGCGTCCGCAGCTGGTGCGAAGCCATACTGATGAACTCGTCCTTAGTTTCGTCCAGTTGTTTTAGCTTTTCGTTAGTACGACGTATCTGCCGCGTAGCGTCATCGACTTTTTGTTGCAAAGTAACATTAAACTGCTGAATTTCTTCAAAGCGCAGAGCATTTTGGATGGCAATTACCAACTCGTTGGTAACGATCTCAAGCGCTCTGGTATCTTGCTGGTTATAAACACTACCACTCTTTTTAGGACCGAGAATGATGTATCCCAAAGGACTACTATGCTTCTCGTTGGACATAATTTTAGCTACCAACGAAACGTTATGTCTGCTGATAGTGGCACGAAGTGCGGCATTATTTTCATCCAGCTCGTCAGCTACTAAAATGGGCGTAGTTACTTCTTTAAACACCTCCTTTAGCGACTCTATGTTTTCTTCTACATTCGTATGGGCACTTGAGGCAGCTTTGGCAGCTACATCTCCACTTTTATTTATGTAAAGAGTCACATATTCAGGTTTAATATATTTTTGAATGATGTTAGCACTTTGCTGAGTGATAATAGAAAGTTCAATTGACGATACTAGCACGTTATTAAATTCATTTAGAAAGGTCTGGAGATCGTATGCGTCTTGGTAGAATAACTGGTTAGAAGCGCGGTCAAAGTAGCGTTTGATTGGCTGAAAGGTAAACGACAAAAAGACAGCTAAGAATATATATAAAAATGATTGAGCAACGTTGATCCTGCCAATACCAACTGTCAGTGCTAAAACAATAAAGATTATGGCCGCATAGAAACTGGCCAGGGCAGTTAAGGCAAACAAATAACCAACCGTACGAGCTACAATTAATCGGATATCAAACAGCTTATGACGGATAATGGCATAGGACACGAATGAAACAATGAACCAAGAGCCCACAGCACCAAATTTAGATATTTCCCAGTTACCTGTAATGGAGGGTATGACTACAGCGGTTGCCACTGACCACGCAAACGACAACAATAAACCAATTGCTGCATAAAGTACTTGCTGTTTCTGAACCCGATTTAATTCACGTGATTTATATGATTTATAAAAGTTAAAAGCCAAGAATCCAAAGAAGATAGCCGCCGATAATACATAGAAGTAATAGAGGCTTCCGGCATTTATTTCGGTCAACTTTTTGTCTGGCCTATAGACCGTACTGGCTACTATACCGCGGGTAAATAGTGTCACGAATAACAACAAAGGTATAAGGATAAGAGCAATCCGGCGTTGCCAGACGTGCTGACTAAGTTTACGCGGAAAATATAACGACAGCATCCAAACTGCAGAAATTAACAAAAAGCCCACAAATAGGGATAGTTTGTTGACGAATAACTGGGGCCCATAGCCATTAATGTGATTAGTAAAATAATTAGCAATAAACCACAGAATGGCAGTAAGGGTCAGGAGCCCGAAAAGCTGGTAAGTAATATAATGCCGATTACGAACCAAAACTAGCAGACCAAGTACTGCCATAGCAACTATAGACACTAACAGCACTACGAGTTCAAGCATAACCTAAATATACCTTGATTAGTCTTATTAGGCTATGGCTGAAGGCTAGATAAGCTAGACTTATGCGGCGGAAGGAGCTGTTTCTAGTTCGGGAATTTCCTTAAGAACTTGTTCTTCGAGACCTACAGCTTTATTAGAGTAAATCTCTGGTAAATATTCGTTCGGCATTAGTGCAAGGGATTCTAGGCCTTTACCGTAAATGAAAGCATCAGCGGCAAACGTAGCCCCAATGCGCTCTAAAGCGCGATCAATCTTACAATATGCTGGGCGTGTTGGAAAAGGTCCACCGTAAGGATAATCGCCCAGACCTTCGTAAAAGTCGAAGGGGCCGCCAAACTGTTGAACATTAGCCAGTGGCTTTAGATCAAAAATGGCTAACAAGTTTTCGCGGTTGTTTGCCAAAGATTCACGCAAACATGCATGGAAAAAAAGCATACTCGTGCTCGTTACACCAGCATCCGCACCCGCGTAATTGGGTCCTGCTGCGTGGGTAGCAATGTCAAAGCACTCTTCAGGTTTTAGTTCGACACCTGCATGCGCTGCCAAACGAGCCCAGGCCACTGTTGAGTCATATTCTTCACCAGGTTCAAAGTACTGGGTTTTTATTTCGTCGATCCATGGGTTTGATGGATCATCCACAACCAAATCATTGATATCCTTGAAGCCGACCCCTTCTTTATAGTGTATTGACCGTAAGACACCAGCCGGAGCAGGTTTATCGAATTTATCATCTTTAACATCTATTACTACTGCAAAAACACTCGGTTCATCATATTTAGCATAGTCATGATCCATTTGAGCCAAGCTGAGACGGAAAGCCTTAGCAAACACTTGATACTCTACTGAGCGGCCAATGTCACCATAAGGACTGTCTGCTGGTATATAGGCTACTACGAAATCACGGCCATGGATTTGTTCCTTTAGATTTATGCCTGGTATACCGTTTTCGAGATAATCATTACATAAGGCAGCTAATCGTTCTGGGTCAAAGCGCTGTTCGAGGTTACTCTCTAATTCGGCATCTTCAGGGGCGTGAAAAACTTCTTGTTGACGCAGACCCTCTGGTTCGAACATTCCTTCCATTACCATGGCTATACTCCTTAGACTGCTTCCTGAACGAGTTGTTCTTGAGTTGATTCTTGTTTCAGAAATTTACGTCGGCTAATGTAATTAGATACAGCAGCTAGTGCTATCAGGGCTACAGTTGACCCTGTAAGTACATTTTTATCGGTGATTGTATCTCTTACATCTTGGGCAATACCAAGAAAATCTGCTGAAACCATGCCACTTAACCCGGCACCGATTGCTCCAAGCACGGCTGCTCCTTCCGCAGTAACAACCCGGCGACGCTTTTCGTTAGAGCGTTCGGAATGTTCACTAACTTTAGCAACACCTACATGTGCGGTAGTACCAAATAAGAAAGCTGTTTTTACGCCCCGGGTAAGGGCTAGAGCAGCTTTTCCAAGTAATGACTTGCGGGTTTCGTAAGGTTCAATGTCGTAACCGTCCTCAGGCTTCTGAGGGTGGTTTGTTATAAGTTCTTCTTTACTCGGAAAACCATCAATCGCCTTGCTAATTACATCCACCATAGCTGGGTGATTTTCGGTCACTTTTTCAGTTGTTTGGGGATAAGCATTGAGGGAAGTATGGAAGGATTTACCTACTATCCAGCCCCATGCACCGAACAAGCCGCCAAGCGCAATACCGGCTGCCGCTGCAGTTTCACCGCTGTTAAGATGATGTTCAGCAGAGGACGTTAGAGTATGGTCAAAAGCCCACGGAGCGGCAAAAATCAAGAATCTGCCACGATCTAATGCTTGTGTGGTGGCACCAAGTGCAAGTGCTCCCAGACGCTGTGTCCGGTGACCTTTCTCCCAGGTTTCTTTCCATAAACTACCAAGTGTGTCACCCAATCGATCCAGGAAACGTTGATTATCTACAGGATTGGCTTCTGTATCAATTATACTTTCGTTAATTTCTAACGACTGCTCAGTAAAAGGTGACGGTAATAAATCATCAGAAGTAGGATCTAATCCTGTAACAGATTCTGACAGCGCCTCCTGAAAAATACCGACGTGGTTAGCACGTGGCAAAGGTTGCTCGAAATCTGGATATGTTGTCATGGTTATATATATAATTTCTTGAAAGTAAAAACACGCCGCTGGCCCCGCTGAGTGGGGCAAACGACGTGATTAATTTGCAAAAGTACAGCTGCAGTTTAGCATAATTGGTTTAGTATGTCAAGTAATGTTTGTTCTAACCTTATACTAAGCCCCAGTTTACTGAACACTTCCGTTTTAGAATATGGGTATGTGTATGAAGAAATATCTAACAAAGAAACAGGTGCTAGATTACAGAGCTAGAGTATTAAATGACGCCA
>JBKJPJ010000014.1:0-11554 GCA_046595225.1 Saccharimonadales bacterium (SeqCode) | reverse complement strand
ATGCCTACAGGATTTCCTCCTGGTATTGTTGGACCTCCTGGAACAATTCGAAATGCAGCCGTGTTAGCATTTTGCGCTGCTAATGAATCAGCCGCATTTCGAATTGTTCCAGGAGGTCCAACAATACCAGGAGGAAATCCTGTAGGCATCCCACCTATACTAATACCAAGATCACCAGGCATCGTGGTACTGCCAGTATTTGTCACGGTTGTGTGGCCCAATACCGAATAGCTACCTGCCGTCCCAAGCGTCGGGGAAGTTGCGGCAAAGGACGTAGCTGGCGCAGTTAAACCTAATAAAAGTGCCAATAAAAGTGAACTAGCTAATATTTTTTTTAATTTTTTCATAGTATTTATCATTCTGCTTATGCTTATTTAATAATCTAATCATACTATGCAACAAAAGTTATTCCAATTTATTAATGTATAGGGGTGACTGTTAGGCTGACATTTTTGGAGGTCCATGATAGATTCTGTTGCAACTGTATTTAAACTGAGATGATTCTATAATAACCTAAACGTTGTTTATTTGGCCCGAACGCCGTTTGATTGAATTACCCACCATAGACCACCGTGTGTTCTAGTGTTGTGGCACTTCACTTCACCTGCTTTTTCGTGTGCGTAAAAGTATAACGGGTGTCCATTGTAAGTAACTTGGGTGGTGCCATCAGTGCGTTTAGTCGTTCCAAGCAGTTTGCTATTGATGTCGGCAGATGCAACTGGCGCACCATTAGTAAGTACAGGAGGCCACGCATTGGCACAATCACCATAACATTCGGCCGTCTGTGACTCCTCTAGTTCCCATATATAGATAGCCTGCCCTCTGCTGTCAAAAAGCATTGAACCATATTCGCTGTCACCAGTTTTTATGATTGTTTCTGTAGCAACATTTTCCTTTTTAACTTCTGAGTCCTTCTTGGGTTGTATCGCATTGGTTTCCTTATTGATCGCGGTGTTATTCCTGTCAGTGTTTGACTGGAATACAAAATACGTAACACCTGCAAGCCCCAGTGTAAGTACAAGGATAATTAACCAAACTCTTCCGGAGCCATTTCTACGTAATAATGTCACATTCTAATTATAACAAAAAAAACTTTAGCGTCCTCTAACCATATTGGAGGGCCGTGTGCGATGTTGTTGCAACTATTATAAGAGCAAAGGGACAAGTTCTTTCATTATGATTTCATGCATAAATGCGTGTCCTTCATTATTCGGATGGAGTCCGTCTGGAAGAAAGTCTTTACCGTTGTTTAATTCTTCAATGAAAGCTTCAAAGACTGGGATAAACTCACAATTGTATTCTGCTGCAACGTCCTTCATTTTGTTTTCATAATTCTTAATGGCCTCATTGGTGTAATGAAAGGCTCCCCAAGTAACCGGAGTAGTTCGTGTCTCGTCGCAGGCTGATAAACCAACGAAAATAATCTTTGAACTAAGAGGTTTAGCTTTTTCAATAATTGACTTTAGATTTTGCTCGTATTTTTCTATTGTTAGACTTACCGTTTCATCACTAGGTAGACTCTCGGAGGACGAATCGTTTACCCCTATTTGAACAATTACTATTGGCAAATTACCGTGTCGTGTTCTGACGATAGTCTCTGATTCAATTCGTTCAAGAATATTTGTCGAATTGTCGGCAGAAATACCTAAGTTAAAGATTGTAGGTTCGTCACGACCTTCTAAATCGCTAGCTTGAAGTGAATCATAGTGTTTACGGATTCGTTCAACCCATCCACCATCTGTACCCCAATAACCTTGAGTTATACTATCACCGAAAACTATAACTCTCACTTGACTAGTTTTTTCGCGGCTCTAAGAAAAGCTAAGTCTCTTCTCTGGATAAACTTACCTTCTAGGTTGTCAGGCTTATCGTTTGTGAGTAAAGTAATAGCTTCATCAATGTTGCTAGCCTTTACTTCATACATACCTTCTTCGAGTTCACCTTCTTCTAAGGCTGACTCAACTTGTTCACCTGTCTGTTTTGCAATGTAGCAATATGAAGTTTGCTCTAATCCACCATCCTCATAACTTCTATACTCAACAATAGTACCAAGCTCTGAAATTATCTCTGCATTACAGCCAACCTCTTCCATAAGCTCACGTTTTAGTGCTTGTTTTACCTCTTCACCTTCGTCAATACCACCACCAGGCAACTTGTGATAGCCGTGCTTGCTAACATTCAGAAGATATACATTATTGTCTTCATCAAGAAGTACCGCCCTTGAAGCTTCGCGTTTCCTGAAGTTAGAAGTATCTTTGAATGGGCTTTCTGGAATGAAGTCTTGTTCTTTTATAGTTAGAAGTACATTCATATCTATATTGTATCAAAAAACAGAGGCATACTACCTCTGTTCTAAGCATAAGCGGATTGGAGGACTGTGTGCAACGCTATTGCAACTTCAACGAGGAGTTCTAATGTTATTATTAGGCTATGTTAAAGCGAGTAGCCTTACTGATTTCGCTATCAGTAATAATATTAATCCCTATTTTACTTTTTTTGCCAGCCAGTTATCAAATTACTATTCATAGCTCTCGTTATTACGCTTACTGTACAGATAACAAAACTGATACAAATCAGTGTAAGACTATTGATCCGCCAGTATTAGTAGTAAAACAAGAACCTTATGTCCGAGCTTGGTGGAATAAGACGCAGACAGATCGACAGTTTGCCGTACATGAGGTATCGACCCAATGGGTAGACAAAGGTACTTTTATATCTGGAGGGCAAACAAGCGGTGTATTACCCGTTTTAATTATTTTGATAGAGCTTTTTATATTGCTGGGGATAACATACCTATTTATATCAACAATTATCAATGCCTTGAAACTGAAAGGTTCTGAAAGAATCGCTTGGATATGTTTAATTATTTTTGTATTTCCTTTAGGCTCAATTATTTTCGCCCTTACCAAATCGGAAAAAAATAAAAAACACTCTTAAAAGTGCTAATAGTTGTGGAGGGCCGTGTGCGACGTTGTTGTAACTAAAATTAGAATAGGCGATTTCCAGCACTATCACCTTGGATTCGATACATAATTGTGATAAATAAGATCCAAAGTAGTAGTGTGATACATAGAGATATTAAAATTTTGACTTTTCGTGGTCGGACTTCAAATGATTTTCTCCAAGAGAGAACTCCAAAACTTGCATATGTCAGCAACCCCCATACAGGAAAGCCGATAACTATGCTAAAGAACAGACCCATTAACAGATAATTTGAGTAACCATAAACGTCCATATAGTGATTATAACAAAAAGACTCCTGGAGGAGTCTTAAAGCATAACCGTTATTGGAGGGCCCAGCGGGATCGCTGCGCTCCTCCACTCAAGCTTTCTCGAAGTAAACTTCTGCGAGAGCTTTCGCTCCACCGAACCCGTCGTTCACTGCGTTCACTTGTTCGGGTTTTCGTTCGTTCAGCACACAGCAAAAAACCCAACCACAAGGATTGGGCATTTTGCTGGAGGGCCCAGCGGGACTCGAACCCGCGACACGCGGCTTAAAAGGCCGCTGCTCTACCAGCTGAGCTATAGGCCCAAATTAACTCCTTACATTATCTAGTTTTCCCCAGAAAAGTCAACGAAGGAAACGGCAGCCAGGGAAAAGTTAATCTGCTATACTTCACAGTATGAACCAAACGATTAGCATTCGCTTGACGACGTGTATTATTCTGGGCATGATTGCCTTCCTGGTTGGCTTAGTGGGCGCCTACTTTGGGGTGCGGCTTCTTGGCATGTTGGGGGTGCTTGCCGCTGTCTTAGCACTATTCAGTCGGGGTAAACACCAAAGGCTATTGGTTATTACGTTGCCTATGCTGGGATTAACAATAGGTTGCTTGCGTGGGCAACAGATAAAAGCACAACTTCAGCCAATCAAAACGCTCATAAAACAACAAGTAGTGGTACAGGGAACGGCTACTTCTGATGCGGTCTATGACGACAAGAAAGAATTGAGCTTTCAGGTGGACCATTTAAAAATTCAGGAGCCAGTCAATGTTGCTGTTCCTGGCAAGTTAACTATTGGTGGCCTGGGAGAGAACGCCATCTACCGTGGAGATGTGGTGCAAATAGCAGGTAAACTCAATGCTACGCGCGGCAGCAGCCAGGGCAGCATAAAATTTGCCAACATTCACCTAGTAAGTCATAACGTAAACCCCATAGACACGATCCGCCTGAAATTTGTAGCTGGGCTGCAAACAGCCTTGCCTGAGCCATTGGCTTCATTCGGCACCGGCTTGCTTATTGGCCAGCGCAGCACCATCCCCAAACAGGTCAATGAAGAGTTATCTACCGTAGGGTTGACCCACATTGTGGCGGTCTCGGGATATAACCTGACCATAATCGTTATGGCAGTCCTGGCGCTCATGAAAAACCGTTCCAAATTTCAAACGATTAGCGTTACATTGGCACTGATTAGCTTATTTGTGCTGCTGACCGGCTTTAGTGCCTCAATTGTGCGGGCGGCACTGGTGAGCATGCTGAGCCTTTGGGCGTGGTACTATGGCCGGACCTTTCGACCACTTTTGCTGATACTGCTCGCCGCCGTGTTAACGGCTGGTTATAACCCGCTGTATCTATGGTCGGATATTGGCTGGTATTTATCGTTTCTAGCATTTTATGGGGTGTTACTACTATCGCCTTTGGTCAAAGAACGCGCATTTGGCGAAAAAAAGCTGGGCTTGGTGGGCGCGGTAGTCCTGGAGACACTAAGTGCCCAGATTATGACTACGCCGATCATCTTGTTTATTTTTCAGCAGATTTCTTTGGTTGCACTGTTCAGTAACGTGTTGGTGGTGCCGTGGGTGCCGTTGGCTATGTTATTTACAGTGGTAGCCGGACTTGCGGGCATGCTAGTGCCGGTCTTTGCGGGGTGGTTGGCCTGGCCAGCCCGAATACTCCTGACTTATATGTTGGATATTATTCATGTTTTTGCCCAAGTGCCGCACGCCCGGGTGCGCCGGGGTATGGGGGTAAAAGCGTTGGCTTGGTCGTATGTGCTTTTAATTGGTTTCTGTTTAATGCTGTGGCGCCGAACCAAAACTAAACATGGTATAATAACAGAGAGAAAATCATGAGTGGACATAGCAAATGGAGTACCATCAAACGCCAAAAGGGCGCCAAAGACGCAGCCCGCGGTGCTGTATTTACCAAACTCGGCAACGCCATAGCCATTGCAGCCCGTAGTGGTGCCGATGCCGAGATGAACTTTGCACTGCGCTTGGCGATAGATCGAGCCAAAGCGGCCAACATGCCCAATGCTAACATCCAACGTTCAATAGACCGGGGCAGTGGCAAATTGGGCGGCGACCAAATCCAGGAAGTTATGTATGAAGGCTATGGGCCTGGGGGGGTGGCTATTTTAGTAGAATGTGCTACCGACAACCAGAACCGAACCTTACCTGAGGTCCGGCTGGCTTTTTCTAAACATGGAGGCAATTTGGCCGAGAAAGGTGCCGTGGCTTTCCAGTTTGAACGAAAAGGTGTCATTCACGTTAACGGCAGCGATGACGAGCTGATGCTACAAGCTTTGGATGCCGGAGCCTTGGACGTGGAGGAATCTGGCGATGAGAGCGTTATTTATACAGACCCTAAGGATTTGGCCAAAGTCCGTACTACCTTGACGGCAGCCGGCTTGGAACTTACCGATGCCGAGCTGACGTTTGTACCCACTAATACCGTAGTAGTTACTGACGGTGCTACTGCCGGTAAAATCATGCGTTTAATGGATGCATTAGATGAGCTCGATGATGTTACCGCTAACCATACCAACTTCGACATCCCTGAAGAATTAGTGCAGTAGCATGAGGAAGCTCGTGTGAGAATTTTGGGGATTGACCCAGGCACAGGGATTTTGGGCTTTGGGATCATTGATGTTTTTAAGAACAAGCCTGTTCTTGTGGATGCTGGTGTAATCCGCACGCCCGTTAAGGAAAATGATGCGGTTCGGCTGCTTACAATTTATGACGAATTAACGGATATTATTAAGCAGTCTAAACCTCAACAGATGTCAGTAGAGAAGCTGTTTTTTGCCCAAAATGTTACTACCGCAATGACCGTTGCCCAGGCAAGGGGCGTGGTTTTGCTCTGTGGCATGCAAAACCATTTAGAAATTGCCGAGTATACTCCTCTACAGATTAAACAAGCATTAACTGGGTATGGCCGAGCCGAAAAAAAACAGATTCAGGAAATGGTTAGGGTAATCTTGGGGCTTAAAGAGGTACCTAAGCCAGATGACTGTGCCGATGCATTGGCTGCGGCAATATGCCACAGTATGACCGCTAAATTGTAAAAGCAAATAGAAGGAAGGGTTACTACTAAGCCGGTGTTAGCGGTGCAGGACCAACTGGCGTAACCGGGGGCGGTGGTTGAAAAGCTTGCGGCTGAGCCGGCGTGTCTGAGTGAGCAGTAGCACCAACTTTATTGAAATAATCTTGGAGGATCAAAATATCGATGCCATCTGGTACCAAGACCATGATTATTAAGCTTACCGCAAAGCTTAATTTCGACTGGGTAATTACCTCTGTTGCGTGACAGTATCCCCATAGCCAAATCACGTACATTATGAAGGCAGCAAATAAAGCAACATAAAATACTAAACCGCCGGCTAAACCAGCAATGCTAGCAGCTTTTTGAGGATCACAGCCTGGAGAATCGAGGTTGGAAGTATTGGTATAGTTTGCGTTATTTGGTGTTGTAGAATCAAACGATGAGGAATTTGCGCCATATAGTGAACTTTGGGTAGAAGCATTGGTCGAAGCAGAAAATCCAGTATTACCAGGGCAATTAGTCGAGTTTTTTGCTGCGGCGATAAATGACCCCATCATTACTAAGAATGCCGCGATAATTACTATAATAGGCACCAATAGAAACCACGGTGATTTAATCTTTATATTGGGGTTAAGCCGGACCATTTCGTTACGGGTTTTGATGAGAAAGTAGAGACGATAGATACCGAAAGTAACTATCTCAAGGAGAAACATTTTCCATAGAACGCGATTTTTCATTTTATTCCTTTTTTCTTATGCTTATTTACACACATTCTACCTAGTTATAGTTACTAAGTAAACATTTGTACATCATAAGAACCCATCGGGCGGTTCAGTATGAGATAATAAAGCCTAGATGATAGCAATATTAAGCGGCATCATTGCCGAAAAGCTGGGAGAAGTTGTGGTTTTGGACGTAGCTGGAGTTGGTTATGGATTGCTGGTGGCCTCCGAGGATTACAGCGCTCTTGAAACGGGTACATCCGCCAAGGTATACATTTATGAGCATATCCGAGAGAATTCACACGAATTATTTGGCTTCCTACGGCTGGAGACCAAAGCATTGTTTGAATTACTACTGGGTGTTAATGGTATCGGCCCTAAAATGGCACTTAACATGCTAAGTATTGGTTCGGGTAGCCAAGTTCGCCAAGCTATTGCTAGCGGTGACATCAAGTTTATTCAACAAGCCAATGGTGTAGGAAAGCGGGTGGCCGAACGCGTGGTTGTAGACCTTAAAGACAAGGTTGGCTTGAGCGGTATAGACTTACAAAACACTGGTATATTGCAGTCAGACAGCACCATATTGAACGATGAGGCCGTGGAGGCTTTAGTGAGCCTTGGGTATAGTACTGCTGATGCCGTCAAAGCGTTGGCAGCTATAGATGCTGGTCAGTCTACCGAAGATCGCATTAAGCAAGTTTTAAAAGGTAGTAAATAAGGTTTATATGATTGAGCGCATTATAAATACTACCGACGAGCCTGATGAAGTTGAGCAACAGTTAGAGGTTACTCTGCGGCCTAAAACGTTTAAAGAATATATAGGCCAAAACAGGCTCAAGCAAAACATAAAACTATCAATTGATGCCGCCAAAAAGCGTAAAGAACCCTTAGACCATGTGCTGCTGTATGGGCCGCCCGGTTTAGGAAAAACCACTATGGCCACCGTTATATCTAACGAAATGAACACTACTATACGGGTTACTTCCGGCCCAGCAATCGAACGGGCGGGCGATTTAGCCAGTTTACTGACTAATCTTCAAGACGGTGACATATTATTTATTGATGAAATACACCGGTTGCATCGATCTGTCGAAGAAGTATTGTATAGCGCCATGGAAGATTTCAAATTGGATATCATGCTCGGCAAAGGCCCCAGTGCCCGCAGCTTACGATTGGACTTGCCTAAATTTACCATTATTGGGGCTACTACAAAGGCAGGTTCATTGGCTGCACCCCTTCGGGACCGCTTTGGCATTGCGCACCGTTTAGAATTTTATAAACCAGAAGATATTGAGAGTATTATTGGCCGATCAGCTCATATTTTAGATGTCAAAATTGAACCGGCCGCTACTAAAGAACTGGCTACCCGGGCGCGGCTTACCCCTCGTATTGCGAATAGATTACTTAAACGGGTTCGTGATTTTGCCGATGTGAATGGGGATGGAATCATCGATGCCAGTATTAGTTCCCAAGCCTTAGCACTGCTAGAAATTGACGAATTAGGCCTGGACCCTTCTGACCGCATGCTGCTGGATGCTATCATCGACCACTACAATGGTGGTCCGGTTGGCGTAGACACCCTGGCGGCTATTACAGCCGAAGAACGAGGAACTATCGAGGATTTCTACGAACCCTATTTAATGCAAATAGGTTTAATAGAACGGACGCAGCGCGGGCGCAAAGCCACCGATAAAGCCTATGCACATCGTGGTAAACAGCGTAAACCTGATAGAAATCAATCCTCACTGTTATAATAACGAACATTATGCAAGAACAGGAACTCTCAGCTCTCGGCCGCAAAAATCGCAACTTCATTGAATTTGACGAACAAGAATCTATGATATGTGAGATACACAAACATCCTTTCGGACTATTAATAGTATGGCTGGTAGGGTTCTTTATCGCGGTTTCGATTTTAGCCGTCACTATTGCCACTTGGTATTTTCTAGGCGGAGATAGTCTGGGAGTAGGTACTGAGCTTAACTTTATTAGGCCGATTATTGTTATTCTTGGTTTTTTTATCATATTGTTAGTTTTAGGCGCAACTGGTGTAAAGGCCTGGATCTATCAGCATAATATGCTTTTAGTAACTTCAGAAAAAATAGCCGAATTTACGTACATAAGTATATTTAACCGTAAAATTACCCAGTTGGACCTATCGGATATTCAGGATGTGGCTGTGGAGCAAAAAGGTATATTGCCCCGCATTTTTGGGTATGGAACTATATTGATTGAAACGGCTGGAGAGCATGAGAATGTCCTCATTACCTATGCACCCCTTCCATATAACTGTGCCAAACAGATAGTAGGCGCACGCGAAATTCGAAAAAGTGGCGGTTTGGCAGCTACTCGCTAAAAGGGTTATTACGGGCTTGGTCAAATAACGTTTTAACATCGACGTTTTTGTCTTGTAATTGTTGGATTTTATTCAAAGTAGCAGCATCTACTTTAGGTCTTTTTATGGAACTGAGTTTTTCGGTCACAGAATCTTCGGTCGGTTCAATTCGCGATAACTGACCAATTCTTAGAACTAGGCCTCCGCAAATGAGGACGAACAGTAAAAATACCGTTAAGGGTAATGATCGCTTAAATCGTAACAAGCGTGGTCGTAGGTTTTTAAGATAAGGTGGTATTTCTAGTTTCATGGTTTTAAATAGACGCTCACAATCAACGTAAAGCTTAATTTATTGCTGCCAGGGGCTGGAGTGATAGTCAGGCTCGTAACTTGAGCGGTTCGTCGATTATGCTCCAGTTTAGATAAGAAATTAGTCAGTTGTTCATAGGTGTTTGCCTTGGCAGCACTTGATTGTACCGTAATATCAAGTTGGTACACACCGGGTATGCCAACGACTGGCTTAACTTGGGTAACGCCGCTGGTTGGTTTAGCGGTGGCGCCGGATGCGGTGCCTGCTCCAGCGGCTGGAGCTGCGCCTAATGAAGATGTCGGAAAGGTAACACTTTGTAATGAAATTCCGCTTTCATCACCCAGAGATACAATTTCGCGTACTGCTTTAGCTTGGTCTTTATCTTGAGGAACAACAGATTTAGAAATATTTTCTAATTCAGTGTATTTGCTGCTTTGTTTACTTACTAAACTTAAGGCTGTTTGTTGTTCATCAAGCACTTTATTCTCAAGCTTATAGCCAACGAGCTTAATGGAAGCCTGGGTAAGCATTTTATTCCCCATATATACCGCACCGAAACTCATAATGGCTAGTGCAATAACGCATGCAAGGAGTAGGTAATAAACCCGTTTGCTATTCATATTTATCGAACCCCACCATTTTTTGTGAATAAAAAGGTATTATCTTTACTAAATAATGCCCGGATGGTAACTGTACATGGGTAATTGTTGTCATTGCTGCCGGCAGCACACGAAATTGATATAATATCCGCCTTACTGAAAATTTTATTAGCAGGGTCTTGTAGATTAACCTGTACCTGGGTAGCGGACTGATAATCTTTGGCTTTAGCGTTAAGATCTAAACCGCCCTGGAGTTTATTGATACTTAATCCGGTTAGAGCACTTCCGGGAGGCATAGCGGCTCCTATTTGCTTAAGTAACGAAGAAAATAAAATCTCACGTGACAAAACTTGTATAGTTAATTTAAGCCCGCTGCCGATACTTTCAATTCGTTTCTGGGTTTCTTCTAGTTTTTGGTCTTTTAACTGAACCTGGGCTGCCGAAATCTGCTGTTGGGTTTTAGTAGTGGTATGACGAATGTATACCAAGCCAAACATTATAATCAGGCAAATACTTATGAACCCGATTAACAGTCCTACACACCAGCGCAACAAATGGGTATTTCGGCGGGCGTAACTAACATCGCTCCGAAGGCGGCTGGGTAACAAATTAATCATGGAAGGCCTCTTTAGGATCAACCAACGCTAAACCTGCTACTGTGATATATAAGGATTTTTCGATGATGTTAGGTGGTTCTAATCCTTTAAATTCCAAATGCCGCCAGGGGTCTGACATGCGTACAGGGAGGCGCAGGTGGCTGGTCATGTAATCGGACAGTCCTGGAACATTTGCACCACCTCCCATTGTAATAATCTGACCTATTTTTTTCTGAGAGCCGGTTCGTTCCTCATAATAGCGGATCATACGGCGAACTTCCTTGAGCAAAGCTTCTAGGGTGGGCGCCAGTGCATCAGCAATTTCGGCTTGTTTTTTGCTGACGCCCAAACCGTATTTACTCTTGATAATATAAGACTCCGCCATGCTAGTACCGAGCTTTTTGGCAATCAGCATCGTAAAGTTGTCACCACCCCCAGGTACGGTACCGGTTGCAATGATTGTTTTATCATGAATAGTTATGTCAGTCGCAATGGAACCAAAATCTATCAGAATCGTGGGCAAATCACTTTTATCTGCTCGTTCAAACAAACGGCCAGCCGCCTCAATGGTAGTTTCTAGGGCAACAAGCTCTAAACCTAGTATTTCGGCCACAGCAACATATGAGTCTACAATCTTTCGGGGGGCAGCTACCGCTAATAGCTCTAATTGTTTATCTGTTTTACTAACAACGGTATGGTTTAGGTACAAATCATCTAAGGGAATGGGTATA
>JBKJPJ010000101.1:0-10467 GCA_046595225.1 Saccharimonadales bacterium (SeqCode) | reverse complement strand
TGTAAGCTTCACTACTGAGTGTAAAGCCGGTTGTTATCAGGTGTGTGACTCCCAATGCTTTTAGAACTCCGTGCGTTTGAACATCGTATTCGTGGTTCGACGACACAACAACTGGTCCAAGTGCCCGTCATGCATATGCCATCAAAAAAAGTGTTTCCGGACGACCGTATTCACTATCAACAGTGCAAGGCTTCAATTTCGCAACCATCGATGTGCGCCAAAAGAGTCATCATGTGCTGGGCAAAGAGGGGCAGTTACAAGTTTTTCCGGTTACCAAACAGACCAGACCGTTTAAAAAAGCCTTAGTGACTTTTTTTTGCCAACCTTATAGTACGCAAGAGTCGGTAGTAACAGTTTTACAAGATAACAAAGTCTTTTGGAGTAGAACGGTACCAAAAGAAGGAACGGTCATTAGTTTTGAAATAGCCAACAATAGTCCGCTTTACCTTGCTGTATCAAACCCGGTTGATATAATGGACATGAAAGCAGACTTGCTGGAGTGAGCCTTAGGGTTTAGAAATCGTTTCGTCAGAATAATCAGGAGGACCAGAGTGTTTAACGACCAAGTAATATTCGTCACAGGTGGGACAGGGTCATGGGGGCACGAACTTGTCACCCAGTTATTGGAGAACTATAAGCCTAAAGAAATAAGGATATATTCGCGCGGTGAGCACAAACAAGTCGCCATGAACCAGGAGTTCGGCATTAACCCAATCCTGAAATTTATTATTGGTGATGTTCGTGATAAGAACATTTTGGGTCTGGCGATGAAAGACGTAGACTATGTTTTTCACTTGGCAGCCTTGAAGCACGTTCCAGTTTGTGAAGAAAACCCTTGGGAGGCTGTGCTTACAAACGTATACGGAACACAGAACGTTATCGAAAGTGCGATGGAGAATAATGTAAAAAAAGTAATTGATATCTCTACCGACAAAGCAGTCGATCCATTTAACCACTACGGAGTAACCAAGGCTTGTGGTGAAAAGCTCATAATTAATGCCAACCAGAATTATCAGAGCAACACCAAGTTTGTCTGTATCCGCGGCGGAAACGTCATGGGAACTAACGGTAGCGTATTGCCACTTTTTGCCAACCAATTAAATAATACCAACGAAATAACGCTCACTGATCCGGACATGACAAGATACCTAATGAGTACCCACGAAGCTATCTCTCTGGTTTTTCAGGCAGTATTGAAAGCCAAGGGTGGCGAGATATTTGTGATGCGTATGCCTTCGACAACTGTTAAGAATATATCCCGAGTCATGACTAGTCTACTTGGCAACGGTAAAACCAAACAGAAGGTTATCGGTCGTCGAGCTGGCGAAAAGATGCACGAAGTACTGGTATCCAAGAACGAAGCTCCAAGAACGAAGGTTATCGATAACAAATATTATGTTATTTTGCCGCAGTATTATGATGAGGTTCTAGAAAAAGCCTACAACTCGAACAAGCTTATGACCGATGAAGAATTTAATTCCGAAAACGCAGTTCGCCTTAGCAATGAGGAGTTTGCTCAGATACTCCAGAAGGAACAATGGATGCAGCCCTTTTTTATGGTCGATCAACCCGCAATTAAGAAAAGCTTAGCTAAAGTCTAAACTATCATGGCAATAAAAGTTTGTGTCACAGGAGCAACTGGATTCGTTGGTCAGAATCTTCTAGAGTTAGGTAAAACTAACAAAGATATAACAATTATTCCGTTCAAGGGTGATCTACTTGCCCCAAAAGAAGTTACCACTTACTTTAATACCCATACTGACATAGACGTAGTGGTGCATCTTGCGGGGTCATTTTTTGGAGATAACCAGACGCTTATGGAGGCTAATGTCCTGACCACGGCTAACTTGCTGGATGCCATGCAAGTGCATGAAGTAAAAAAGATTATTTACACCTCCACAGGCGCAGTCTACGGCGAGCCTATCAAGTATGAGTCGATGGAAAGTGACCCGCTACTACCAAATACGTTTTATGGACTCGTGAAGCTATGTGGGGAAGAGACTGTACGGTTCCATCACCGTACTTCGGGGATTGAGTATAAGATTCTCCGGTTCCCTAACGTGTATGGCCCCAAGAATGAAAAAGGAGTTATATACAATCTTATCACTAATATCAAAACCAAGGGTGAGGTTATTATCTACGGAGACGGTACACAATCGCGTAACTTCCTACACGTACAGGATGCTTGCCAGGCAATACTACTAGCACTGGACCATTCCATAAGTGGCGAGTTTAATATATCGAATCCTGTGAAGACATCTATCAATGATCTGGTTAAACTTTTGCAAAAAGAATACAAATTCAAAATTAATCATTTACCAGCTGACAATGCTCTGAAAGACCTTCTACTTAATATAGATCTTGCCCAAACAAAACTTGGATTCAAGCCCCAAGTTCAAGAGCTAAAATTTTCGGGAATCGTCTAGATGTTCGCTTAGTCAGCCCTTGCTGGCAACCGATAAGAGGTATTGACCATAGCCAGACTTAATAAATGGTTTGGCTAGTATTTCTAATTGCTTAGCGTTGATGAAGCCTTGTCTGTAGGCCGATTCTTCAATACAGCCGATTTTTAGACCTTGACGTTCTTCAATTAAGTGCACAAACTGGGATGCCTGATTCAGGCTGGTAAATGTACCGGTGTCCAGCCAGGCTGTACCACGATCCAATAACAACACTGTTAATTTGCCTTTTTCGAGATAGTAATTATGAATATCAGTGATTTCAACTTCTCCGCGCTGGCTGGGTTTAATTCTCCTGGCGGCTTCAACTACGTTATTATCAAAGAAGTATAGGCCAGCAATTGCGTAATTTGACTTGGGGTTGCTGGGCTTCTCATTAATTGAAACTACATTATTGTTAGCATCAAACTCAACAACACCATATCGTTCTGGGTCAAAAACTTGGTACCCAAAGATAATTCCACCGTCGGGATCATCCGCCGCCGACAGAGCAGATTTCATACCCGAGCCATAAAATATATTATCGCCAAGGATCATGGCTACTTTATCTTTTCCAATAAAATCAGCACCGATTACAAAGGCATCGGCGAGCCCTCGTGGCTTCTCCTGGATTTTATAGGTGAAGTTACAGCCAATTTGTTTGCCATTTCCTAAAAGCTGTTTAAAGCGGGGTAAGTCATGGGGAGTTGTAATGATTAGAATTTCACAGATACCAGCATCAATGAGAGTGCTGAGCGGGTAGTAGACCATTGGTTTGTCATAAATAGGTATGAGCTGCTTGCTGACGCCTAATGTTATTGGATACAGGCGAGTTCCTGACCCACCAGCCAAAATAATGCCTTTCATTGTTCACTCCTAATGTCATTATTATAGGGTCAAGGGCATATCTCGTCCTAATTTTGTAGTTTGCTTTAGTTTTTGTGACTTGTAGGTTGTGTTTGATCTTTGCCAAAGCAGTGCTATTCTAGAGGTAAGTAAGAGGTGGATATGGACGAAGAGAATATAGAACCGAGTGGGCCGCCGCCCGTTAGGTCTTCGAAATTGGGTAGTCCGGGCAGACAGGGAACACCGATACCCATTAAAGGGGCCTATAAGCCTACGGTGGATCCTAAACGATCAATTCCGATTACCGAACAAGACGAACAACAAGTACAGCAAGTTTCTGAACAGCCACCGCAAGTGGCTCCAATTTCCATCCCACTCAGTGCCGCAGATAAAGATCTGCAAGCTATTGATATGGGGGATGATATTGACCAACCGAATGGTCATTCAGACGCTCCCCAGGGCAATATCTCCAAACAATCTAAGAGGGGTGGTGGGAAGAAATTTATTACAGTTCTTATAATTTTAGTTATTCTTAGCATTATTGTGGCTGGTGTGATGTGGTTTTTGAACAAACCTAAAGCTAAAAAAGCGGAGCCGGTCAGCAACACTAATGCTGCCACCCAAACTAATACTCCTACTATCCCTTCAAGTCAGCCCACTACTCCTTCCACTAAAATCTATAAAAACGCCGCTATTAAAGTGGAGTTAACATACCCCTCTACCTGGAAAACTACCGAGACCGCTACTAAGGTTGTTTTTAGTTCGCCTGAGGTTACCTATACCAAAAAAGATGCTACACAGACCAAGGGCAGCTTTAGGTTGATTGTTCAGAAGGGCTTTAACCAAACCGATAGCACCACTATCAATAACGCCGTGGCCGTTAAAACATCTGAACTTATCAAATACACGGCGCCGGCAACCGGCCAAAGGACTGAATCGTACTTGTCCTACCTGGGCACCGACAAAACCACATTTACGTTCATCCTAATAACCAGCGGCAAACAGTACAAGCCTGGCGATACGGTAGCCGCAACTCTGCCACTGACTCAAGACAGCTACATCGTGGCTGGTGGGTATGGTAAAGGCAAAGGCGGCAATATTGACTTTGATGCCTTAGCGATAGACAAGATTGATCAAAGCACTGACGTCTACAATCAGGCGGTAGAAATCATTAAATCCCTCAAGATTACTCCGTAACCTGTTCAACTATACAGATACAAGCTGTAGCTTAGGTATCCGTGCAAAATCTGCATCAAGAGTTAAAATCTTAGCACCATGCTCCAAGGCAAACGCAGCGATCCACATGTCGTTAGTTCCTATTGGTGTGCCGGCTTGGCGAAGTAACTTGAAGACCTGAGAGTATGCTTTTGTTGTTAAGTTGGTTAAGGGCGGCGTAGTTACATTAGGTGCGTCAAGAAATTGCTGTAATAACTTTTCATTTTCGTAAGTCTGGTTGCCAACGACAAAGCCAGCACGGAGTTCTCCTACTACAATCCAGGGTATTAGTATTTCGTGTTTGATGGAGAACCATTTACGTAAACGTACGTCACCTCTATTAAATGCCGAATAGGCACTCGTATCTAGGATCAGTTTCATTGCCAGAGCTTTTTATCGACTTGTGACTGTTCTTTAATGGCCTCATTGAATGATTCGTCCAAGGTATTTTGGCTAAATAGCCAATCGAAATTTTCATCGACCGTAGGGCTAGTTGTTCCAAAGGTTTGTACGGAGAGGATATCTACCACTGTTTGATTAAATGATTTTCCAGATTGTATGGCGCGTTTATGTAACACCTTGTCAACGCTAGGAGGAATGTTACGAATAGTGTACTGGATAGTGTTCATATATACAGTGTATATAGTGTATGCACAATTGTCAAGACATTGTTTTTGTAATAAATGCTGCCAGTTTTTTGTGGAAGCTCATACGGTCAAAACTTTTGGCGTGCTCTTTGATGGCTTCCTCATCGAACTTAAGCGCGTCAAACCCGCTCAGCACCGCTGCTAGCGATTCAGTAGTCTGGGCATCGAAAAACAAGCCCGTTTTGTTTTCTACTACGTAATCTAACGCTCCACCGGCGCGGTAGGCAATCACCGGAGTCCCGGCGGCCATAGCTTCTACCGGAGTAATGCCAAAATCATCAAAAGCCGCCGTTATAAAGGCCTGAGACTTGCTCATCGCTTCGGTTACTTGCTTGTCAGAAGCATTGGTAACAAACTGTACTTTTGCTCCGGCAAGCTTAACTAACTTGTCATGGTCCGGCCCTCTGCCAATCACTGTTAGTCGCAAACCTAGTTTAGTGCAGGCTGCGACTATTAGATCTATCTTTTTGTAAGGTACCTGTCTGCCCACGGTGATGAAGCCGGTGCGTTTAGGCGCATGTATTTGCGGTTTAGGATTGCTAAAGCGCGTAGTGTCTACGGGCGGATGAATAACCACCGAATCCCGGTGATAATATGTCTGAATATCTTTTTGGATATGCGTAGAGTTGGCAATAAAAAAGTCCGGTCGTTGGGCGGCTTTTCTGTCCCATTTGCGCAAAGGTGCTACCATCATGCGTAAGCCAATCCGGGCAAGAGGATCGAAAACTCCGAAACCGGGGTGCGCCAAATATTGATCATAATGACGCCAATAAAAATGTGTCGGTGTGTGGCAGTAACAGATGTGGGTGGTTGTCTTAGGCACTTTTATACTTTTAGCCTCGCCATTGCCAGAACTACTAATAACCAGATCATATTCAGCAAAATCCAAATGAGTAAACCACCAAATACGCAGCAATGGCAAATATTTACGTAGCCTCGAAAATGGCCAGTTCTGCAGCCAGCCAGTGACTACTCTATTGTCTAAGCGCTTACGCCACTCGTCTGTGCAGTACGAAGTATAAATGGGGGCGTCAGGATACATTTTGTGGAGTTCCAGTACCACCAGTTCGGCACCACCACCCACTAACCAATCGTGGACAATCGCAACTTTGAGCTGGGGTTGAGACTGATTGTTTTTCATAGTTGTAATATCTCAACTCCCTAGCTTATTATTTTGAAAACATGGTTTGTAACATGCCCAGTAGTCGCTCGTTATCGTTTGGCTTGAGGCTGGCAATCTGGCTTTTAAGCCGGGCCTTGTCGATTACCCGTATTTGGTCACAGGCCGCACTTGATTTGTGTCCTAACACTTCCAAGCTAATTCTGAATGGCCAGTTAAAAATAGTGGATGTAAGCGGCACTACAATAACGGTCTGCAGGTATTCATTCATTTCATTTGGGGATACAACGATACATGGTCGTACTTTACGTATCTCGGCACCCTTAACGGGCTCGGGATCGAACCAATAAACGGTACTTTGTTTAGGAAAGTTTTTGATTAGTCTTTTGCCACTCTTCATAAGTTGGCCCATCCCAAGGTAGATTAGTTGCGTCATCGGCTAAAGCCACGTTTATATCTGTAAAATCTTGTGCAGGGTCCCCATGTTCAGCTATAAGGGCCTGTATTTTACTACCCCAAGTACTCCGTGCTACAGTCGATTTACTGATGATAATTTGACCCTCCTTTGCTTCAAGTGTCACGTTTTTCCCCAAACCACTCATTTTTAGGAGTTCTTTAGGTAAACGGACGGCAACACTATTACCAGAGGTGGTCAGCGTTGTTTGGATCGCATTCATACGTACATTGTACGTACTTTCTGAACCTTTGTCAATGATTTGTTTACTGCTACCAGAAGGTGAGTACGTTTTATTTTCGGCCATCAACGGTTTCCAGACCTTCAAGGTGCAGATTTAATAATTGCCGGTCAGCAGTTATTAATGTTATTTTCTCGGAAATGGCTGTCGCCACCAAGGCATTATCGAAAGGATCCCGGTTATCGACATGGAACAAACGATATAAACTTAAATGCGATTGTGTAAGTGGAAGTACGGTTATGCCCATTGAGTCTAGTGTATCAATAACCTTACCGGCTGCCGGTAATTTTCCACCGGCTTGTTTGATCTTAAGCTCAAAAATACTCGCTGCCGAGACGTATACAGTAGGAGCCCGTAAAACAAGCTGTAGGGTCTCCGGCCCGATGCGCTCACCTAACGCCAGCCATATGAGTATGTGCGTATCAAGCAATAGGTCGGTCATATAAATCTTGTACCATATTTTGCCAGTCACTGTCTTTGGTTTTGTCGTTGTCTAGCAATTGCTGGACCTCTTTAGCTGCCAGCTTACCTTTAAGCGGCCCTAGTTGACGTTCTTTAGAAGGATTCATAACTACTAGTTTAACTTCGGGGGTTCCGCGTTTGCCGATGTATATGGTGTCGCCCATCTTGGCAGCAGCAATATATTTACTGAGGTTAGTTTTGGCATCGTGAATAGTAACAGTTTTCATACTTGTATATTAGCTAACTTAGCTAAGTTTGTCAACACTTTGTTTACTAGCAACCGGTTGGCTCATTTCGCCCCGGAACCAAACAATACTGCTTTGACGGTTTTTACCAAAATTGTTATATCAAGCCAAAAGGTCCAGTTCTGCACATAGTACATATCTAGTTGACGGCGTTCATCGAAGCCAATATCACGACGCCCAGACACCTGCGCAAGTCCGGTAAGCCCTGACTTAACACTCAAGATTGTATGGTGTTTAGCATAGGCATGGAGTTCTTCAGGAATTAAAGCGCGCGGTCCCACCAAACTCAGGTCGCCTTTGAAAATATTAAATAGTTGGGGTAATTCGTCTAAGCTTGTTTTACGGAGGAACCTGCCAAAAGGAGTAACGCGCGGGTCAGTGGGGAGGTAATCTCCGTTGGCTCGATAGCGTTCGGCGAGGTGGGATTTGCCCATTTGGGTGAAGGCTTCTTCGGGCGTAGTGCCATCATACTTTTTATATTGTGTCCGAAACTTAAACACGCGGAATTTTTGATCAAAACGGGTCAGTCGTTCTTGGCGGAATAGTACACCGCCACTCGATAATTTATTAATAAGCGCAATAATAAGCATAAATGGCGAAGTGATAATAATTGCCACGGTGGCTAATGAAAGATCGAACAATCGTTTAACCACTCGTCCCCAGCCAAACAGGGCTGTCTGGTGAACCGTAATCACCGGAATGGCAGACTGGAACAGTTCAACGTCAATATTGCCGACAAATAGTTCACTGTTACCCGGGGTGAACCGATAACTGACGTGGTGTGTCTGAGCGAAGGTCAGGATTTCTTGGTTTTTACCTTCGTCGTTATAGAGTTCGGTTTGAATTATGCCATGGACAGGGGTTGTGCGCAGTTCCTTTAAGGCTACCGAAAAACTAGAAAAATAGGGGACTGTATGTTGGCCGGGGGTTCTAACTGTACCACCTACAACTCCCAAAATGTGATACCCGGAATGGCGGGTGTCTCCTAATGAGTGTACTAATTCTTGAGTCACCGGCGTATCGCCAACTACCAACACATTGCTTATACCAATATTGTAGCTAAAGAGCATCGTCCGTATGGCCCGGGCTAGGGTTCTAAAAATTACTAAGAATATAAACGCTAACAAAAAACCATACAGTGGCACCAGGCGGGCTGGAAATATTGTGGCGCCTTGCACAAAGTCATAACCTATAACAAACAACAATCCCAAAAATGAACCGGCAAATAAGCGTCCAATTTCTGAAAAGCGTTTTTCGTAAATATGATTTTCGTATAAGCCTAATAAGGCAAAGATAAGTATCCAAAAGGGTAATAATGCTAGAAATACGCCTATGTAGGTACGCGCCGGAATCGCTTCGATGAGCGGCCGGGTGTCGAGTGTTACTCGTAATATATAAGCTCCCGCAAAAGCTGCGACCAGGGCAAGGAAGTCACCGATGACAAGGAAAAAGCTATAGACGAAACTGGCGTTATTCTTCATGATTATTCTTCATAGGAGTTGTACCGTATACTTTGCAGTATACTTAATCATAGCATTTATGGCCGTAAAAAATACCGATAGTACTACTGTAAAGTTAGCCACATTGGGGAGCTTAGGCGCTGCCGTTGTCTTAGTTCTTCTACCCTTCCATGCCGTATTCACTACCTGGTTGGGGAGTAACTTTCACCATTTAGACGCATTTAGGATCTGGAAAGAGGTATGTGTACTTGTGCTGGCATTGCTGGCAGTAGCAATTTTACAGCGCACAAAAAACTTTAAGCAGTTTGTGAGTCAAGACAAACTCATCATCCTGATTATTGCTTACACGCTGTTGCAGTTGCTGTCTGCCGTCTGGGCCTTAGCGCGACATCAGGTCAATGCCTCAGCTGTTATCTATGGTTTACTGAGCAATTTGCGTTTTCTGGGCTTCTTCGTGGTCATCCTGGTATTTACCGGCTACTCTAGCTGGCTGCGGCGTCACTGGCCAAAACTAGTTTTGGGCCCGGCACTTTTGGTTATTACTTTTGGCCTACTGCAACTGATTTTGCCCCATAATTTTCTAACCCATTTTGGCTATGGGCCGTCAACCATTCCTGCTTTCCAACAAGTTGATCAAAAGGATGCATATATTCGTTTGCAGTCTACTTTGCGTGGTCCTAATCCGCTGGGCGCTTATTTAGTGGTGGTCTTGAGTGTTATGGCAGCCGGACTTATCCGCTTTAAAAACGCCCGCCTTAATCTGGGACTACTCATAAGCGCTGGGTTAGTAGTGCTTGGCTTAACGTATTCGCGCAGTGCAGTGCTTGGCTTATTGGCTAGCTTGTTTGTGGTGCTGGTTCTCACTATTAGATCACCAAAGTGGCGGCTCTATTTTAGTGCTCTAGCGGTCGGTTTGGCCTGTGTTATAGGAGTAATTATCTGGTCGGCCCGCACTAATGATACGGTTCAAAATACTATATTTCACACTGATGAGTCGTCACGATCTTCACAAAGCTCTAACCAGGCCCGTGCCCAATCTATAAAAAATGGTTTGAGCGATATTCAACATAATCCGTGGGGAAGCGGCCCCGGTACGGCAGGCCCCGCCTCAACCCGCAATATTCAACCACCGCGGATTGCCGAAAACTACTACTTACAGATTGGCCAAGAAGTTGGTGTGATAGGCATGGTACTATTTCTTGTTATAAATCTCGTTGTGGGCGTACGGTTATTTGCCCGGCGTCGGAGTGTCTTGGCTATCGCTTTATTCGCGAGTTTGGTGGGTCTGACAATAGTTAACATGCTGTCACACGCCTGGGCCGACGATACCTTAGGCCTA
>JBKJPJ010000060.1:0-4708 GCA_046595225.1 Saccharimonadales bacterium (SeqCode) | reverse complement strand
ATCATTGCCAACAGAAATACCACCCGTTTCTAACGTAAATATTTATATACAGCCCGATGGCACGATGCTAGCAGATAATGGCCAAGGTGATTCACATAGAGTTGCTGCGGCTATATTGCGCGGTGAAACCGGCATAAAAGCAAGATCGGTTACATTTAAGATGCTCGAAAATAATGAAATAGCCGGGGATGGTGAAAAGAAGAAACCAAATTGGGGGGAAGTTACCAAAATAGTTGAAAGTCTTGGTTTTAGCTCCGATCCATCTGAAAGGCTAAAACAATTCCAAAACATCGACGCTGCAGCTTTAGCCAAGATGATAACCCTCGTTCATGCAGCTGTTGCACCAGGCCTGGATACTATTCCACAAGATAAGCCAAGTTACGTTGTAGGTAATGATGAGCACGGTAAAAAGGTTAAGTCATTTCTTATGAACCCCGAAGAAAGATACTCCTATCTTGAATTTGTGGCTTTAGGTATACGCGAGCTAGGTGAATCTGTTACAGCAGACCAAGGAGAGGCATTTTTACAGAGAACATCTTATGCCGTGGCCTTGGCAACTGTTTTGAGCCATCCTTTTGAAGATGGAAACGGCCGTACAAGCCGGGCACTTGCTGAACTTATTGAAGTTGGTCACACCAAGGGCGAACCTTTGAGCGAAGACTTTTTACTTCTTGCTAAATCAAGAGATGACCAACAAACTAAGGGCTTCAGGGTTAACTCTTTTATTCCGAAAAACAGTACCGACACCAACCCAAAGGAGGTCATTAACAAAATATTGGCTCGAGATATTGCATTAGGCGAAGAGTCAAAATACGCGGACTATATACCTGGAGTAATTCAGGCACCCTTTAGACTAAAATAAGAACCTAGACGACAGTAACTTCGGTGCGGCGGACTGAGCGGCCGCTGAATAAACGGACTTTGCGGCTTTTGTAATTAACGATGCCATCTTTGGCAGCATGGATAGTGAAGTTACGGCTGAGTTTGGTGCCGGCTCCGGCTCGCTTAGTCTGGCCAACCTGACGGACAATTACCATGCCAACCTTAACTTTTTCGCCACCAAATAGTTTAACACCCAGGCGTTGGCCGGGACTATCGTGAACGTTTTTTGCTGCTCCACCTGCTTTGACGTGTGACATATTCTTTACTTACTCTTATCTTTTAATAATCTATGATTATTAGTTCTTAATAATTACGATGAGCTCGCGAGCAACAAATTGCCCCGGACGGTGGTAAATCAACTGCTGATTACTCACATGCTCAAAACTTACACGAGTATACCCCATTTCCTCGAGAGAATCAAGCACTCGGAGGTGCTTAAAGCCATATTTGGTAGGCCAAGCCGGAACAGCGATGCAAGCCCGGGTGCCTGGCTTAATTTGTTTGGCTAAGTTGCGCAGAAATTTGCGGTGAATAGTGTCGACGTCTTGTATGACTTCTTGCAACACCTCAGGCTTGGGTGTGGCAGAGAAGGGGCGGCCTAAATAGGTTTCGCAGGCAATAAAATCGTACGGGCGTTTCCAGGCGTAGCTAGTGGCATCGGCAGCATCCAGCCTATAGCTGAAGGATGGCGGAGTGAATGCTGTACCGAGCCAGTCCAGGTTTGTGTGGCTGTAGTCAATCATGCGCTGTTCCAGGTCTGTCCCATAGACGTCGTAGCCCATAAGGGCTGCTTCTTGAGGTATTACCCCTGTCCCGCAAAAGGGATCCAGCACCGTTTGGCCCATATTCTGGGCTGGCCCACAGGTTAGACTTTCGTCATCATCTGAATTATCACTTGAATTACCGTTGCTGATACTCGTAACCTCACCGACAGCTAGGTTTACTATAATTTGAGCCAATTTGGGGGGCAACATACCTACCCGGGCATCGCGTTTGGGTCGGCCTTGGTCGCGGCGGGCGTAGGCGGTAATGTCTTGTTCGGCAATATTTTGAGCCACAATGGTTTGGTTGCCGTAAGCCACAAAAATCAGCTCCCAGCCCAGAGGGCCAGTTAATTGATTATGTAATACTTGGGCACTGTTCAAGAATTGTTCAACATTGGGAATAACCCGCACAGATTTACCGGTGCCTCGAATGATCTTTTTTAATGCTAAACCAGTGGAGTTCAGTTGCTTAACAGGTACGCTGAGCCCGTATACGCTCAATCCTAAGCGTAATTTACCTTCTGGCACTCCAGAAACATGTTGGGGTACGGCGGACTCTAAAAACTCCTGGATTTGTCGCCAATTACGAGTGTCCAGCACCGTCAGAACTTTACAAAATTTCACGGTGCCGCCAAGGCGGTTAAAGTTGATCTGGGCAGGTTCTAAATCTATAGCGGCTGCCAGTAATCCGCCGGAGCCGACTGGGTGGACATTTCCGGGGCCGTACAAACTTTCTAACTCAGCCAATCCAAGCTCCGGCTGGCGTCCTAAGATGCAAAGTGTTTTCATCACACTAGTATACTCATCACCGCAGTATACTCACAAAGATACAAAAAAGATGCAGGCAAGTATACCTAAGTGAATAGGCTATAATAGCTGGGAAGTATGAAGAGCGTCAGTAAAAGCAATTGGAAATTACTCCTAACCATCGTTACCTTTTTGGCATTCTTTGGCTTGGTAATAGCGCTGCGGCATCAAATAGTCGACACCTTCCATAACTTAAGTGAAGTTAACCTGTGGATTTTGTTATTGATGGCGGTCTGGCAGGCCTTAAGTTATTACGCCTATGCCCAGTTATATCGCAGTTTATTTAATTTATTAGGCGAAAAAATCCGTTTTCGTTCTATGTTACGAGTAGCGATTGAACTGAATTTTATCAATAACATTTTGCCAAGCGGGGGAGTGTCAGGCTTCTCTTATTTTGGGTTGCGGATGCGTGACGCCGACGTTTCTACCAGCAAATCCACAATCGTACAAATAGGTCGTTTTATTCTGATATTTCTGTCGTTCGAAATTATGTTGCTACTTGGGCTGATTATGCTGGCGATTGGCGGCAATGTAAATAATTTGACGATGCTGATAGCCGGCGTGTTGGCAACAGTTTTGGTGATGGCCACCTTTGCTTTACCCTTTATTGTTAGTAGTAAGCGCAGGATTAATGCTTCTTCTACATTCATTGCCCGGCAGTTGAATAAGCTCATTCATATAGTTCGACGTTCAACGCCCGAAGCAATTAGTGTCGAAAAAGTTAAAGAAATGTTTACCGAAATTCATGAGAATTACCTGATACTGAAACAGGATCCCAAGGCCTTACGGGGACCTCTATTCTGGGCTTTATCAATAAATGCCGCCGAAGTTATGACGGTCTACACGGTCTATGCCGCCTTTGGCTACTGGGTGAACCCCGGAGCAGTAATTATCGCTTATGCGGTGGCAAACATTGCGGGATTGGTTTCGGTATTGCCCGGCGGTGTGGGGATTTATGAAGCCTTGATGACGGCAACATTAGCGGCTACTGGAATATCTCCGGCTATTAGTATTCCGGTGACAATTATGTACCGTATCATCAACATGGGCTTGCAATTGCCGGTCGGATACTTCTTTTACCATAAGGCCTTAAACCAAAAAACCAATGAGTAGTGAACCAGTCTTTGGGGTATCAGATTTTGTTGGTGCTTTAAACCAATCACTGGAGTTTACCTATCCGTCAGTTAGTGTGGTCGGAGAAATTAGTAACTTTCGGGTCAGTAAAAACCGGTGGGTATACTTTGACTTAAAAGATGAAGCCGCCAGCGTTCGCTGTTTTGGAACCATCTACATGCTACCAGGACCTTTAGAAGACGGCTTGATGGTCCAAGTCAGGGCCGCACCTCGCCTACACCAGCAATTTGGTTTTAGTTTAAACCTGCAAACTATACAGCCTGTTGGAGAGGGATCGTTAAAACGGGCGGCGGCAATGTTGCAGGCCAAACTAACCGCCGAGGGCTTGTTTGATCCCGCCCGCAAGCGTAGTTTGCCGTACCCACCAGCTCGTGTAGGGCTCATTACCTCTGGAGAATCGGCGGCTTACCACGACTTTATTAAAATCCTTAATGAACGGTGGAGTGGGGTGGAAATTGTTCACTATGACGTCCAAGTTCAGGGTGAACAAGCGCCCCTGCAAATCGTTGCAGGGCTGGAATTCTTCAATACCCATGATGCACCAGTAGACGTCCTGGTGGTAACCCGTGGTGGCGGAAGTGCCGATGACTTAGCTGCTTTTAGTAGCGAACAAGTGACCCGCGCGGTGGCCGCCAGCCGTATTCCAACCATTGTGGCAATCGGTCATGAAATTGATGTCAGCTTGGCCGAAATGGCCGCCGACCAACGGGCAAGTACGCCGAGCAATGCCGCCCAGCTGTTAGTTCCAGACAAAAAGCAGACCATTACCGGTTTGTTAGCTACGCAGGCGCAACTAGAAATTCTGCTATCCGGCGTGGTTTCATCGCAACGTCAGGCTCTTACCCAGCACCAACAACAATTGGAGCAAATTTGGCGGAATATTTTGGCTTACACTCAACAAACAATTTACTCCAAGCAGCAATTACTTGAAGTACTGAATCCTGCAAATATATTATCCAGAGGCTATGCAATTGTGCGCCAACAGGGGAAAGTCGTACGTTCGGTGGCTACTTTGAAAGATCATGACCCCGTTGTAATTGAGCTAAAAAATGGTTCAGTAGGTGCAACTATAGCCATCGCTGTACAATAAACCTATGACAACCAAAAAAATTAATTACCAG
>JBKJPJ010000048.1:0-6790 GCA_046595225.1 Saccharimonadales bacterium (SeqCode) | reverse complement strand
CCGGTATGGGTATAGAAAACATTCTGAGGGGTGATGTTGCGAGTGGACTTCTAGGGCTTGGCGTAGGTTCTGGGCTAGCAATTACTTTTGGTAAAATGGGGTTGAGTGAGGTCCAAGATTTTGCAGACATGACTGCCTTAACAGAAGTAAGGCAAAATCAGATTAACGAAATTTCTGAGTAGAGATTCTTTGTTATTATCATATTGCCTGTGAAGTACTTAATACTTTTGCGTAAATATGATCTATGAATTTCATCCTTATAATTATGTAATAGACAGAGCTTCTTTAAATTTCTTTTGATCGAAGCCGGTAATTTTAGAAACTGTTCCATCCTCGGCCTTAATTACCGTAAAAGGAACGCTCAACATGCCTTCATTAAGACTCATAAACTCATTCATCGCTGTATCATCCTCGTCCGTGAGTTTGTAAATGTACGGTATGCTTTGCTTCTCGAGCCAAGCTCTTAAGGCATGGCAATAGCTGCAAGTGGTTGTTGAGTAAATTGTTATTTCCATAGTGATACTTTCTTTATTATTTTATTGTTATCCGCCAAAAGTGAAGGCGTTGATAGTTGTTCCCTTGGGTACGGTGATGTCCAGCAGTTGGTTTTTTGTAAACCTAGATAGTTTTACTAAACGGTACAAACGAGCGCCGTTTAAATGGACCTGGCCATTCGCATCAACATCACTGCCGCCATCTACAGCCTTGGAAATTTGCTGGTTATTAAGCTTGAGAGTAACAGATTTGTCCCTTGGTCCACTCATGACCAAATACACTTCTTTAGCGCTAAACTTGACACGCAGTAGGCTAGTATCGCTCATAGCAACCGACTCTTTTGCTCCAATATTCCATTCACCACCCAATGACCAGCCATGTTCAGGCAAATCGGTGGTTAAAGTGTAATTATACGACTGGTCTTGTTTAAAATTTTCGCTATTAGTAAAACGCTCACCGCGCCCATAACTTAAGTACGTTTCTGGAGTTTGCCCATTTTGGCCTGATACGCCATTAGTATCTTTTTCGATGGTGTCGGTAATGGTGCGACCGTTTTCTTTTAGCAAGGTCTGAATGGTTCGCTCTGTTTCATCGTACTTACCTTCACCAAAGTGCGTATAGCGAACGTTACCGTCTTTGTCGATCAAATACTTGGCTGGCCAAAACTGGTTGTCGTAGGCATTCCAAGTAGCAAAGTTATTGTCCAGGGCAACTGGGTACTGAATCTTGGCTTCTTTGACCGCCTGACGCACATTATCGGTTACTTTCTCAAATGCAAATTCCGGGGCATGAGCGCCTATAATAACAAGGCCGTCATCTTTATACTTGTTATGCCACATATTAAGGTATGGTTGGGTGCGCTGGCAGTTAATACAAGAGTACGTCCAGAAATCTATAAGCACAACCTTTCCCTTTAGGCTAGCCAGTGTTACTGGATCGCTGTTGATCCAGTCTTCAATGTCTTTCAGCTCAGGTGCAGGATATGGATTCTTGACGTTGAACATTGCCTTACTTCCCTCCTGTGTCTTTTTTGTTGACCCCGCTTTACTAGGAATAAGCTTTTCTTCGAACTTAGTACTGCTGAAAGGGACATGGATCAGTATCCAGGTCTGAACTTTCTTATCGATGCCAGTTACGACTGCTAAACCGACTAGTATAAGTAAAACTGCCAGACAACGCCTAAACCAACCATTAGGCTTGGCAGTCCAATTTAGCCGTTTTGTTAGGCGCCGCCCACCCATAGCAATTGCCAATAAGGCCAAACTTAAACCTGCAGCATACAAGGTCATGTAAATAAGTCCCAAACCGAGATTGACTGGTAAAACAGTGGCAAGTATCAGGGCGTAGACAGGGCTGCAGGCTGAAAACACAGGACCAAGCGCCGCTCCAGTTAATATGTAGCCGGCTACACCAGTCTTTTTACTTGTATTTGCGAGCAGCTTATTAGTGCTACTCTCGAGGCCAACCCGAGCGCTGAGTTTGGCCCACATCAGCGGGAACAGCAAGCTTAATCCGAGGATTATTACAATTCCACCGGAAACAGATTTCCATACTTGAGGGTCTATATTTATGAGTACTGTGCTGGCTTTGAGCAGTAAGGTGAACAACAATACAGAGATACCAAGACTAATTGAGATTATGTAGGGCTTGAGCCGATCAGCCTTTTTATCAGCATCTGTGGCTAAAGAACTACCGACAATAACTGGTAATAAGATTAAAACGCAAGGTGCAAATACGGTAAGAATACCCGCCAGAAACGAAGTGATGAGTAGCAGCATTAGGTTTGAATTTTAGCTAGTAAATCTTTTAACTCCGGGCTACCCGACCATTTCACTATTTTGTTACCATTGGTATCAATTTGCACCATAGTGTGCTGATAGGTGACGCCGTACTTTTTCTTGAGATCATTTGATGCATCATAGTCGGTCTTAACAATTACTGTCTTTTCCGGTATTGTCCCTAGATTAGCAGTGATATTTTTATCGAGTGCCTGACAGGTTGGGCACCATGGGGCATGGAAGTATAGGACGACTTTATGATTCTGGTAGGTTGCTTTGTTTTTAGTGTAGTCAGCATAGCTGATATAAGCGCCTTTAGTCATAGCGTCACCAGAGGTGGTGGTTACATCCTTTTTCATTGCAGCAGTCTCTTCTGATTTTTTCATTGCAGCAGTATCAGAATCTTTTTTCATCATGGCTGCGTTGTTAGCCACTTTTTTGTTGACCTGAGTAGTATTATAGGCAAATGTTCCTCCGCCAATAAGGACAAGTCCTACGACGATTACTATAATTAGGACTGATTTTTTGTTCATTATTTCCCTCTTTTTAGTTGCAAACGTTCATATACTAAGAATAAAGTGCACTGCTACAAATGTCAAGTCGACTAAACATTTACTGATTATCCGTTTTTCTTTGTACGATAATCTTTGTTGCGATCATAGCAAGTAACGCAATAGCGATTGCTGGGTCTAGGTTGTGTTTCAAACTTTGAGCCACTAGCTCGATAATTAGTATGACTGAGCCTATAAGGTAGGCCCAGCGACTAGCTAATGCTTGATTTTGTAATTCACGTTCGTCAGCTGGCTGTTCACGCCACAGAAAAACCAGAAAACCTGAAACGAAAACCAGGACAATTGCTAAGAGAAGCATTTGGAGTGAAGACGGCATAACAACTGCGTGCGGAGCAACTGCCAAGAATGTTATAGCGCCAAGGCCGAGCAGTAAGATAATGTCGAGCAGTGATTTATATTTTTTCATATTGAAACAGGTCCTCCACCTTGCTCCCTAGTATAGACGCAATACGAAGCGCAAGTAATACACTTGGTACATAGTTACCTTTTTCTATCGCAATAATAGTCTGGCGGGTAGCTTGAACTTTCTCGGCTAACTCATCTTGGGTTAGCTTTAACAGAGTGCGACGTTCCCGTACTGAGTTAACAATTGTATGTCCCGTGTCTTTAATAAACATGCTCTATGTTAAGTTAACATAACATTGCCACTAATGTAAACCACTAAAGCCTCTTTTAATATAAAATTAGATAACTACTTTGCGAGGGCGGATGATGCGTTTTGGTTTGCCGTCAGGCACTATGAGCTTTTTGAGTTTTTCGGCGATAACATCGGCTTGGGCCTTCATGTCGAGACTTTCATAGGCTTTCATTAACAGGGTAAAACTTTCTTTATTGGGCTCGAGTTCGACGGCGCGCTCGAGTTCCTGTAACATTAATTTTTCATTACCTAGTTTTTCCTGAACTTTGGCATATGCTACATGGCGGGTGGCCAATTCTTCCTCTAATTTAATGGCCTGCTCGAAGGCCGTGGCAGCCTTTTGATAGTTCTCTGTTTCAAAATATATAAGTCCCAGGTTATGCAGGCTGGAAGCCGTTGGTTCAATACTAGAGGCAATTTCGAAGCAATCTATAGCGTCTTTGTACTCTTTTTGTTTTGCATACAATATACCAAGTCGGTTGTAGGCGGCTGCATTCTTTTCATCAATTTTTAAAATCGTTAATAAGGCTTTTTCAGCTCTTAAAAAGCGGTTTTCGCGCATGCCTTGATGAGCAATATCCCAGAGTTTACCAACTTTATCGCTCACGCGGCGGGGCACAATAGAAGTCTCTTCATCTTTAACCTGCACGGCACGAAAGGTTAATGCACCAAAGATGGCTACGACTGCGAGTTCAAACATACGCTACCATTATACTACAGCTGTAGAAAGAGATTTGTTAGAAGTAGTTTACCACTGGGTTTAGAGCGCAGTGATTGCGAGGCTTGATCGACAGCTTTTATAGATCGATACCACCTTTTCAACTTATTAACGTCGCTGGCGTGTGACGCTTGTTGCAGTGCGACATTGCAAATACTACTGAGAGCCTCAAGGAGTGATTCTATGGCTAAACGGTCTTTTGCTAGACGATCTATGGTAATAAGGCGCTGGTATTCCGTAGCCGTCAGTATATCTTTAGCTAATTGAACATGTATTAAATAAGGATGATTTTGATTGGTAAGCAATGCGTGCATAAGCCCGATAGAACCCTGGCTCATTGCCAGCGCTTTTGTGATTTCAGGTTGTCTATAACCTTTCTGCTTGTAGTAATCTTGAATGAGTGACTTGGGGGGTGGTAGAATTGCTATTCTTTGGCAACGAGAGATAACTGTCGGCCGAACGGCCGAGCTTGTGGTGCTGGTAAGAATAATAACGGTGTCAGCGGGTGGTTCTTCTAACATCTTTAGGAGTGCATTCTGGGCTTCATCACCCATGGTCATAATATCCTCAATAATTACTACCCGTCGTATGCTTGCCCGACCAGTGGTTTTTAGCTGCAAAAATTGTTTGAGGGCTCGGATCTGCTCAATTTTTATAACATCGTTTTCTGGTGCAATATGTAAAAAATATGGCTGAACAGTCAATTGTGCTGGTTTACACTGTAATATTACTGATGCCAATATGCTGGCTAGGAAGCCCTTACCCATACCTCGCTTGCCCTGTAATAACAATGCCTGAGGCGGATTAAGCAGCATGGCATTGAAAGTGCTTTCAGTAACAGGATGCAAAAGTAATTCATTCAGCATGGTGGGATAACCATTCTTCGAATTCGCTGGGTAATGGCACGGAAAAGGTCTTTTGGAGACCATTGGGTAGCTGAAGTTGTAATGATTCTGCGTGTAAGTACAGCCGGTCTGCAGGTTCGCCTTTATAGAACTGATCTCCAACAATCGGGTGTTTAAGATGGGCTAGATGTACTCGGAGTTGGTGTGTCCTGCCGGTAACCGGTTTAAGTTCTACTAAACTATAGTTTCCAACTTCTTTAATAATTTTGTAGTGCGTTTGAGCGGGTTTACCGAGGCTACTAGCATGAAAGGTCTTGGGAGCACGGGGGTTACGAGCAATAGGCATGTCTATAATGGCTTCAGTAGGTTCCAGACCACTCACTACAATAGCGTAATAAGATTTTTTAGCGTTACGTGAGCTAAACTGTTTCTGTAAGTAAGTTAAGGATTTTTCAGTTTTGGCACAGATGATAACGCCAGATGTGGCTCGGTCTAGGCGGTGCACGATTCCTAATCTGTCGCTACTATCACTACCTTTCCAGTAGCTTTTCATAAAGGTCGCTACGGTTGCTTCTGGGTTAAAGGCGCCTTTACTATGCGTCAGTAAGCCCGCGGGCTTGTTGATAACCAGGCAATCCTTATCCTCGTATACTATAGGTAAATCGATATCAGGGATTAATTCTAGAGATTTTAAATCGAAATCGACACTTACTTTGTCTTCTGGGTGAACCTTTTGGCTGGCTTTTAATTTCTGTTTATTAACGAGTACTTTTTGATCTTTACACAGTTTTTTGATAAATGACCGGCTCAGCTGGGGAAGTTTAGCTGCTAAGAACACATCCAGACGGGTTCTTGCCTCTTCCTCGGAGACCGTATAGCGCATCATTCTAACGGAGACCGATAGCAGTTTGAACTTTGTGAAGCGTGTCGTTAGCTATTGAGTTCATAGCTTTTTCACTTGTTTTGAGTTTTTGTAAGACCTGTTTACCATCTACGCCGCTGAGTTTAGACTGGAAATCGTTCAGAAATGCCAAAACTGCTTCGGCAACATCCTGTTTTAACGCGCCGTAAGTAGTTTGGCCTCTGTAACGACTAATTGTAGCTTTGATATCTTCTTGCTTGAGCAAAGCTAAGATTTGTAACAGGTTTGCAATTCCGGGCTGTTTAATTCGGTCATAACTAATTTTGTTAAGACTGTCCGTAGTGGCGCTCATAATTTTTTTTCTGGCAGCTTCAGCGGTGTCGGTTAGGAAAATTACCCCCTTACCTGTTTCATCGGACTTGCTCATTTTTTTACTGGGATCAACGAGGTCTTTTATACGTAAACCTTGGTCTTTGCCAAAAAATTCGTGCTGCTTAACTACGGGTAGCGGCACGGTAAAGACTTTCCCAAAGCGTTTATTAATGCGCATAGCAATGTCTCGGGTAAATTCTAAATGCTGGGTCTGGTCGTCGCCTACGGGTACGTACGTAGCATGGTAGAGCAAAATATCACAGGCCATGAGTACTGGGTAATGGAATAAACCCACACTAACGCGGTCATCGGTGAGTTTGGCGGACTTGTCTTTAAACTGGGTCATACGCGACATTTCGCCTGTGCCAGTAAAACAGTCTAATATCCAGGTAAGTTCGGAGTGCGCGGATACATAACTTTGCCTATACATATTTACATTTGGGCTCGCAATATTGAGCCCCGATGCAACAAACAAACGGGCATTTTGCAAAACTTGTTCATATAATTGGCC
>JBKJPJ010000020.1:0-8761 GCA_046595225.1 Saccharimonadales bacterium (SeqCode) | reverse complement strand
CTGCAGAAGAAGTCAAATTAGCTATTGATATTTTAGAAGGCCGAGATGCAGCTTTAATTGTTATAAGAGGTATTCAGGCTGTTATGACAACGGGGCCATCAGTTGAAATTGACCAAGAAACTGCGAATACATTAATGCCCGCAATAGAAAAAGGAAGGCAAGCGCGACAACGATTTATTCAGGCAAATAGTCGGCTGGTCATGAAACTAGCAAGTAAATATAGAAATCGAGGCTTAGAGCATCCCGATCTTATTTCAGAAGGAAATATTGGGCTCATGCATGCGGTAGAAAAATTCGACCACACCAAAGGCTTTAAATTTTCTACCTACGCAACCTGGTGGGTACGGAAAGCAATAAAAAGAGGAATTGATGATCAGTCACGTATGATTCGAATCCCTGCTGGTCTGGGAAATGTGCTGACTAATATATATATGGCTAAAAATTCACTGGAAGCTGAGCTGCGTAGGAATCCAACAATCCAAGAAATCGCCGATAAAATAGATGTTAAATCAGATAAAGTTGAAAATCTTATATATATAAGTAGGCAGCCAGTTTCACTGAGTACTCCATTAGGCAATGAAGGGGACTCGACCCTTGGCGATATGTTACAAGATAAAGAAATCGTGCTTCCAAATTCATTTACTGACAAGGTAGTTGCCGGACCAACTATAGCTAAAGCCCTATCGATTCTTGGAGAAAAGGAAAGATTAGTTATTATACGCAGATTTGGTTTGTTCGGGCACGAGCCTGGTACGCTGGAAGAAATTGGAGAGTACGTGAATCTAACCCGAGAAAGAGTTCGCCAAATTGAAAGCGCTGCAATGGGCAAACTGCGGAACAGTAGTTTTAGGAGTGGTTTGAGAGATTTATTAGATGATATTAGCTAAGTAACTTTGTTTTGGTGTTTGTGCTTATTGCGCGTTTGCCAGGTATAATCAGAGGTGTAAATAAGGTGAATAATGGCAGCACGTAAGCGTTTAGCAATAATAGATGGTAAATCGGTCTTTTATAGGGGTTATTACGCCATGCCAAACCTCAGCACCAAGGACGGCACGCCCACCGGCGGAGTCTATGGTTTCGCGGTTATGGCCCTCGAGGTAATTAAACGCCTCAAGCCAGATTACGTATGTGTAGCCTGGGATAAGCCTAAAACCAACATTCGCAAGCGTCTAGCAATTTATCCGAAGTACAAGGCAGGCCGTAAACCAGCACCAAAGGATTTTTATGAACAAGTACCGGTGCTACATGAACTACTGGATGCATTTGGCTGGCCGCTGTATGAACTAGACGATTATGAAGCCGATGACATCATGGGTACTCTGGCTGTTCAGGCCAAAGAGCAGGGTATAGACACAGCACTTATTACCAGTGATCTAGACATGCTGCAGGTGGTCAATGACTGCGTAAACGTGTATGCGCTCAAAAAAGGCTTGAGCAATATTGAGTTATTCAATCCAGAGAGCCTCAAAGAAAAATACGGTGTCACGGTGGACCAGTTTTTGGACTTGAAAGCTTTGAAAGGCGACTCTTCCGATAATATTCCCGGTGTACCCGGAATAGGTGAAAAAGGAGCGGTCGAATTATTAACTGCGCACAAAACGCTAGATGGTATCTACGACAATCTGGCTCTGATCAAAGATTCTACTCGCAAAAAACTTGAGGCCGGTAAAGACCTGGCTTATATGAGTAAAGAACTGGGTGCCATCTGGATCGATGCCCCCATTAAGTTGGATTTGAAAGAAGTTGACGGCAGTAAACTACAGGCTAATAAAGTGCACGATATTTTGCAAAAACTAGAGTTCCGAACCCTGGCTCGGCAACTGCCAGATATTATGCAGGTTGATGACGACTATAAACCGGCAGATGCTACCATCACCAATCTGAAAATTGGTAAAAATGTGATCATTGATACGCCGGATAAGCTTAAAGACTTCAAGCTACCCAAAAACGATCAAAATTCTGAACAACTATATATTCACGCCCGGGCGGCTAGTAAACACGGGAAGGACCCCCAGGTATTAATGCTCAGCGGCGATGGCAAGACGGTCTATACCCTTGACCTTACCAAGTTGGATAATGAACTCGTCAGCAACGCGCTCGGAAAGTTGAGCCCGGTCATTGGTTACGATCTCAAACAAAGCCTTAAAGTATTGCTGGCCTTAGGGTGCACGGAGCTGCCAGTGGTGTTGCATGATGTCCTCATTGGCAGCTTTTTAGTTAATCCACTGCGCCGTGACCAATCGTTAACCGGCATAGCCCAGTCTGATATTGGGCACGAGAGCGCTTCTTTAGACGATCTAGATACTGACGAGCTTATGCAAAGGGCTCCCGAAATTATGGCAGTTATTGCATCACTCGAAGCTCTGCAAAGTGAACAAATGAGTGAATTAACAGGGCTTATAAAAGTTGCACAGGATGTCGAGTGGCCGGTTATTCCGGTACTGGCCAAAATGGAATACCAGGGCATCGAGCTGGATACCGGTTACTTGAAACAGATGTCAGAACGTGTAAATGACATGGTCAGCGACCTCGAACAAAAAATTTATGGTCACACCGACCAAGAATTCAATATAGCCAGTCCCACTCAACTAGCCGATATATTGTTCACCAAACTGAATCTACCTACGCAGGGCATTAAAAAGGGAAAAACCGGATATTCCACTGCTGCTTCCGAGCTGGACAAACTACGCCCGGCTCACCCCATAATAGACTTGATTACTCAGTATAGAGAGGTCACCAAGCTTAAAAACACCTATATAGATACGTTACCAATAATGGTCGATGAGCATTCGCGGTTACATACTACCTTCGCCATGACGGTTGCCCAAACCGGTCGCTTAAGTTCTAATGATCCCAATTTACAAAATATTCCGGTACGCACTGAACTCGGCAGAGAAATCCGCACGGCTTTTGTAGCCGGACCAAGGAAAACTTTTATTGGAGCGGATTATAGCCAGTTCGAGCTGCGACTGGCAGCCTACCTCTGTGGGGATGAAGAACTTATGGAACAATTCAATAAAGATGTGGACGTGCACACTGCCACCGCGGCAGAAGTCTATGGCCGTGAGGTGGAGGATGTTACAAAAAATATGCGCCGCGAAGCCAAGGTAGTGAACTTTGGCATTATGTACGGCCTAAGTACTCACGGTTTGGTTGCAGCCACCGGTATGACCTACGAAGCGGCCAAAAAATTCATCGAGAAATATTTCGAAGTCCGCCCCAAATTACTAGCCTATATCGAATCAATTAAAAAAATGGCCACCGAAAAGGGTTATGTTGAGACCATGTATGGCCGCCGCCGGCCTACACCAGATGTAACATCATCTAATTTCATGGTCCGCGAAGCAGCTATGCGCCAAGCCGTAAACATGCCATTCCAGGGCAGTGCTGCCGACATTATGAAGATGGCCATGGTCGCCGTAGATAAAGAACTTGCTGACACCGAGAGCAAAATATTGTTGCAGATCCACGACAGCATTTTGGTAGAAACACCAGAGAAAGATGCCGAAAAAGTAGCTCAAACCATCAAGCAAATCATGGAAAGCGTCGTTGCATTACCTATCAAGTTAACTGTCGACACCACCACCGGCAACAACTGGGGCAAGTTATAGTGAGTGAATTTCAACAAAGGCTCGACAGAGAAGAACCCACTATGGCGGTTTCAGTGTCCGGAGCTGTATCTCAGGGGGTGTTAGCGGAACTTGTTGCAATCCAGCCAGTTGTAGAGTTTAGAGCTGATCTTTCCTTGAGGCAGAATGAGGATTACCTACGTAACCAACTACAAAGTTTTGTTGAATTACCGGTGTTACTTACCGTGCAGCAAAAAACCGAAGGTGGAAGATGGGATGGCACAGACGTGCAACGAGTAAATTTATTTTCAGGTTTGATTGCAGAAGTTGCTGCAGTGGATGTCGGAGACCCGCGCGGCATGCAAGAGGTAACGGCCTTAGCGAAGCAAGAAGATAAGTCAGTGATCATTTCTAAGCACTTTACGGACGGTACTCCGGATTTGTCAGAGCTTGAAGATACAATGAACCAAGCTTTTGAAGAGTACGGTGCCGATTATGCTAAACTCGCTGTCAAAGTCACAAACCTGGAAGATCTTAGGAGATTAACAGTCTTCACTTTAAAAAACGTTCTGAAACCTATTATTTCTGTAGGTATGACTGAACATGGAAAGTTGAGTAGACTTGACCTACCGATACTGGGGTCTCGTCTAGGATATACCTATCCGGCAGGAATTAAACCTACTGCTCCTGGTCAAATGGATCACCGCGAAACACATGGCCATTTCATGCGGTTCAGTCCCGGTTATAGGGATCTTTATAGGAATGTTGCATCCTAAATCAGTACACACTATTGTAAACTCGGAATGTCTAATCAAATTTAATGGGAATAGCAGCGGCCCGGCCAAGTAGTTTAAGCCTTTTTTGAATCATTTTCTGGGCCAAAGCAGCTTCTGGTGAAAGGTGAGTCAAGTCAAGCAACCCCCACTTCTCCAGGGTTGGCTCGAGCACTATGTGTATGTATTTAGGGATATCATATATTCCGTGGGCAGCAATTTTTTTGGCATGGTTTTCGAAGTCGGGTATACCTGTTCCGGGCATTTCAAAATGCAGTATTTGTCTGGCCGCTGCAATAACCATAGTATCCGGATCAATTTCTATAGCTGCCTTAGCTAAATCCCTATAAAAGACATGGTGGAGCCATTCATCCCCGGCGACACGGCCCATAATAGCTTTTCCGGCAGAATCAAGTAGATTTTGGCCAGTATTACTATGTGCCACCCTCGTAGCCAGCTCTTGAAGACTGGTATAAACCAGGACTTCTGGTAGGTTAGGCGGGCGAGGTATTTGGCCTTTAGACATTTGCACCATACGATCAGCTTCAAGTTCTTGGGGGTCAATAGGCCTCTTAATATGAATCCAGTCGCGCATAACGGCCGCATGTCGCCATTCTTCGGCTGTCCACCTACCGACCCACACTTTCCATGGATGTTCTGGATCAGGGCCAGAGGTATTCAAAAGCATTTCTGTATAGTAGGGAAGGTTATCTTCGGTAAGCGTGTTAACTTTTATAGCACTGCGTACCGCTTCAGGTAAAAGATATTCTCCAGGGTCCCAAACTTCGCCGGGGACGTAATCCCGGCCTTCTGACCACGGTATAAGTTCATGACCTGACCACACTTTGGCTGTTGCTAGGTGCCTTTCGTATAATCCCTCGACAGTAGACGTAAGTTTATCTGCCAGTTCTTCATCTGGCATTCGAGTATCTGTATATAATAATTCCCGCATAACTACCTCGCGTTAGTTACTTCCATAATACAATAATCAGTAAATAGTTGCTGTAAAATTCCTCGTAGATGGCTTAAACAAAAATCAGACGCAGGGGTTGTAAAACGTGCCGTGATATGGTATTATACCTCTGTTAAAGAGATGGTTAAAGAGTTATTCACACGGTACACATATGAGTGGAAAAATGCGTTACATAGTTATAATTTTGGTGGTTGTCCTTGTTATATTACTGGGGCTGTTACTGTTTGGTGGCAATAAGAAACCAGAAAATTCTAACAAAGCAGTTACCTCTAAAGTAACCGTAGCATCTAAGAAAATTTCGGATTATAACTCCTCAAATTCATTTGTTCGCCTTACAATCGACGGCCCGGTCAATGCTGACCAAATCCACCGCATGATCCGAATAACAATTGCCCAAGATCAGAATAATCTCGACACCTATCGGGGGTATCAATACGCGCCTATAAACAGTGCAATCTACGCCAATAATACTAACGCCTACAAAGACTTCTTGTTCGCACTGCAAAATGGTGGATTTGGTATTGACCGTAAAACTAATCAGCCAAATGATGCCGGCATGTGTCCGTTGGGTTCACGGTATATATTTGAAGTTTTCGATAGTAACAAACAAGTAAGCAGACGATGGTCGAGTACTTGCGGCAATCTTGGATCGTTTGGGGGCAAAACAAGCTTGATGCTGTCGTTGTTTAAGGCTCAGATTCCGGATTATACTAAACAAATTACTGGCATTAACCTTTAGGCCGCTCCATCGGGTGAACCCCGTTGCTGGTATAATAATCCAATGATCTCAACCATAATTTTTGACTGCTTTGGGGTGCTCACTTCTGATAAATGGAAAGAATTTTTGGCTACTCAGCCTAAAGATAGGATCCAACCAATCCGTGACATTCATGCAGCGTTCGATAGACGGCTTATAACCTACCAGGACTTTCGTAATAAGGTAGGAGAGTTGTCTGAAGCTGGCACCGAAGAATTAGATGATATTTTTTTGGAGCATACCTTCAGAGAAAAAAATAATGCTTTGTTTACTATGATTGGCGAGCTCAAAAAAAAGTATAAAATCGGTCTTTTAAGCAATGTGGGAACCAGCTGGATACGAGACGAATTCTTAACTCCGGATGAACAGCAACTCTTTGACAGTATGGTCTTCTCCTTTGAGGTAGGCTACACCAAGCCTGACCTGGAGATATACAAATTGACAGCCGGAAAGCTTAGTACTTCTACAGAAAATTGTATGTTCATTGATGATGCTCCCATTAACTGCGAGGCAGCAAAGTCGGCTGGCATGCAGGCAATAGTGTATATAAATCTGCAACAACTCAAAATTGATTTAGCTGCTCTATTATAACTTTTATATATCATGCGTGAGATAAATTTTGACTGATTACTGGCTATAAGTATAAGAGGCTTGACAAGTATGTACCACAGCGTTAGGCTGGAATCATAAGCTTTTAAATATATTGTAAATATACAAGGAAACAAACATGGCAGCACACGAACCACTAACTTATTACGTTAGAGAAGATCCCGAACATCTTAGGTCATGGGATGATGGGATCGGTATTACTCTTGTTGGAGAGATAGTTGATACCGTGGGGAGTTACGCAGACGTTGAAAGAACTGAACGCGGTTTACGTACAGTAGAATCTATTGGTCACACAACTTTGTCAGATATCGAAATTTCAGACAATCCTGAACAGTAATTTCTTATCTGTTTTACAGGCTTTTTGAATCTTAGGAGTTTCTAATCTGAGACTTGCTGCTAAGCCAGCACTGCCCGTTATAATAACAATATCTTTTTGACGAACAAGTACTTCTACATCCATGTGATAGCCACCTTGTACGTATTTTTTTATTAATTCAATTTCGTGCGGTATCGTAAAGCGGGCACCCGCAAACATATCTTTAATCGAATCCATAGCTCCAGTATACAGCGGATAGTATACTAGAGTGACTATGCCGGAATTACCTGAGGTCGAGACTGTTCGTGTTGGTTTACAACGGTTAATTCTAGGCCAGAAAATTAGCAGTGTGACGCATGACAATGATAAATCTTTTCCCAATGCTCCAGGCGACGTTAATAGATTTATAATTGGCGCCACGGTGACCGCAGTAGAACGCAGAGCTAAGGTGTTATTGGTTGAACTTAGTAGCAAATACACGCTGTTAACGCATCTTAAAATGACCGGCCAACTGGTATATAAAGATCCCCAGCAGCGCTGGGGGGCTGGGCATCCTAACGACAGTCTAATAGGTGAGCTGCCCGATAAATCTACGCGCGTGATTCTGAGCTTTGAAAGTGGCGGACAGTTATTCTTTAACGACCAACGTAAATTCGGTTGGATGAAGCTAATCCCCACTGTAGAAATTCCCAACATCGACTTTTTTAAAAAACTAGGGCCCGAACCTTTAGCTGCTGATTTTACTGCCAAGATCTTTGGCGGTCGCTTACTGCGGCGCAAGAACAGCAATATAAAGTCAGTTCTTTTAGATCAGACAATTATCGGTGGGATTGGTAATATCTACGCCGATGAATCCCTGTGGGCGGCTAAAATTCATCCCTCTACTTCGGTCAAGGATGTATCAACGGTTAAGCTTAGTAAGCTATTCAAAGAATTACAGGCCGTTTTACAGGTAAGCATTGAAAAGGGTGGTTCCACTGACCGTAACTATGTAAATGCCGAAGGTAAAAAAGGCAGTTATATAAGTTTTGCTAAAGTATTCCGAAAAGAAGGTAAGCCCTGCCAGCGCTGTGGCACGATTATTATTAAAACCAGGGTGGCCGGCCGCGGTACACACGTCTGTCCCGTTTGCCAGAAAGCTCCTCAATGATCACTACAATAACTGGCGATAATACCTTTTTCAGAACCCAAAAGCTGGCAGAAATTGTAGCCGCCTTTAACACTAACCATGAGGAAATAGCTATCGAACGAATAGACGGGGAAGAGACTACGGCACAGCGACTTGTAGAAAGTCTAACCGGCTTCTCGCTATTTTCTGTAGATAAACTCGTTATTGTCCGAGTACCCAGCGCCCAAAAAAGCTTCGTTGAAAATATAGCAACCATTGCAAATGCCATACCTGAAACAACAAAAGTAGTAGTGCTGGAACCCAAACTGGATAAACGCACAGCGTACTATAAATATCTTAAAAAGAACACAAATATTGTTCAGTGTGATATGTTAGCCGAATACCACTTGAGCGTGTGGATAACAGAGGTAGTCAAGTCGCACGGCGGTTCCATAAATATACCCGATGCAAGATATCTCATTGCAAGAATAGGCATAGATCAGCAGCAATTATACGCAGAGATTACTAAGTTGTTAGCCTACGATAGTCACATTTCTAAAGAAAATATTAACCTGCTCACTGACCAGTCCCCACAGGGCAGTGTCTTCGAGCTTTTGGACGTAGCCTTTGCCGGTAAAACCAAGTCTGCACTTACG
>JBKJPJ010000113.1:0-3031 GCA_046595225.1 Saccharimonadales bacterium (SeqCode) | reverse complement strand
AAACACCGCTTAGCCAGTATTATTGCGCCTTCACCGATTCCTCGATAGCTCAGTCGGTAGAGCAACGGACTGTTAATCCGTGTGTCCCTGGTTCGAGCCCAGGTCGAGGAGCCAAACATGCGGGTCTCAGAGCACTTTTTCTGAGGCCCTTTTTTATTGGGCGGAATTTGGGCGCTTTTGGACAAAAAAGCACTCACTTTCTGCCCAAGTTACACGTTTGGCAACAAATTTTCCAATCTAATGGCAATAATAAAATTAAGACACACGGATTATTAATCCGTTGGTTGACTCACCAATTCTCTGGAAGTATTTCTAAGTGGTCATTTAAATTCGAGCCCAAAATGGTTCACCAAGCCAGAAAAAACGAGAACTGGCTAATTCAGATATTTATCTTCTAGACCACACCAAAATAAAACCACAGGTTAACTAAATGTTAGCTTTTTTTCTATGCTCACTATGTGCGACAAGGTAATGTAACTACCCCCTCACAAGAGGTAAAATGGTTAATGTTATTTCATATTTTTGTATCAAATGTATTGGCTCAACATCAATATACAAATAATAAGCACATGTTCCTCAAATACTCATATATTGGAGAGAGATGTTCTGTGTTAACGCTACTAACACACTAAGAAGTTGTTATTATAAAACCACTTATTTATATGTTATTATTTTATGGTAAATTATCTCAAAAGAAACTTGACCATGATTTAGCTTTAACAAAAATTGGATATGGTTTAGTTGCCTTAAATTAAATCATACAAGTATTTTACCTATTTTACGAATCGTGAGACAAGCATGCATCATTACTCCAATCTTCCAGAGGAAGAGCAGAAGCGGTTGGAAGCGTTACGTAAATTAAAAATTCTGGATTCCCCATTCGAATCCTTGTTCGATACTATTACGCGCTCAATTAGTGAAGTTTGTAAGACTCCAATTGCCCTTATTTCATTTGTAGATGAAGACCGACAATGGTTTAAGTCAATACTTGGTATTGATGGGGTAAGGCAAACACCAAGGGAACTTGGATTTTGTGCTGAGACTATCTTATCTGATGAAGTTCTTGAAATATGTGATGCAACTGTTGATGGGCGTTTCCTCGATAATCCTTTAGTCATTGGCAGTCCATATATAAGATTTTATGCTGGGGCTCCGATTAGCTTGCCATTGGGTGAAAGAATTGGTTCACTATGCGTAATTGACACTAAGCCCAACAAACTCAATGAATATCAAAAGGCTGCACTTACAGGCTTTGCAAAGGTTATTTCTCAAGCGCTATTAATTAGAGATGTTAATTCACGTATGACAGTGCTTAAATCTACTGTTGCAGAATAAATACTTCTCAAGCACAAACCTTAAGTTCTTTGAAACTCTCATTGTCATGCGCAAATTTGGGGTGATTGTTATGAATTATTTATGACAATTTCGTGTGTCGTAATTATGTCGTATCATAGATTAAGATGGCTGCAAACGGCGTCAAATAGAGTAATGACTATGTTATTTAATAAATTATGCTGTTGTTTTATAAGGATATTTTATTTATAATCAAGGACATTTGATCCGAAAAAACGTGTAAAACACAGTAAAGAATAGTGTAATGATGTTATTAAATACAATATGTTAAACTAAATCCTATTACACTATATTGCACTGAATTTGACTATTTTGTGGACACTTTTTCGCGATCAATTTTCCAATCATTCCACAGCTATAACAATAAATATTAGCAAAAACCAAAACTGCTAACTATTCTTCAACTTAATACCACATAAAGTCACAATAGATATGATATTAAAGAATTTGCACTAACATTTTTCCTCATTTGAGAATAAAGATTTATCTAATCCTAAACCTGGTGACTTTAATTGTAGTTTTTCCTAATCAATCAATAATTTAAGTATTTTATTAAATTTGATATTAAAAATCTGAAGTTAGTATTCACACAATCACTAAAACTGAACCAGTAAATTATCAGTTAACAAATAATTTCATAAGATCAATTTAATGGCTGCTTACGGTCCTGAGCGTACATTCCTTGCTAGATTATGAGTAGATTTCTAAGCGTCATGACCTTATTTTTATTCTCTTATATAAAATTTTTTAGCAAACTCATTTAAATCTTCATCAAAAATTTTAAATAGCGTGTGTACGCTAACAGACGGTAACTCGTATGCTTATCATACATAATTGTTTTCATTCATAACAAATTGGAGTTACTGTAATGAGCTATATTACTACACAAGACAATACAAAACTATTTTACAAAGATTGGGGAACAGGCAAGCCCGTCATTTTCATGCATGGATGGCCACTTTCTTCTGATAGTTGGGATGATCATGCTATGGCGGTAGCTGATGCCGGTTTTAGAAGCATATCTTACGACAGACGTGGCTTTGGTCGCTCTACTCACCCGTGGGGTGGCTATGATTACAACACATTAGCTGATGCTTTAGCGGCGGGAATTGAGCAAACTGGAGCTACGGATGCCACCTTAGTAGGATTTTCAATGGGTGGCGGCGAAGTTGCCCGCTACATGTCACGTCATCAAGGCAAAAACGTGTCAAAAGCGGTGCTTGTATCATCCATAGTGCCGTTTATGTTAAAAACAGATGACAATCCCAATGGTACCGAACAGACAGTTTTCGATGAAATGACAATTAATATGATTGAAGATCGTGCTGCATTTTTTACTGAATTCTTCAAAAGGTTTTATGGCGTCAATATGTTAAACCATCCAGCCAGCCAAGAAATACTTGAGTGGTCTAGAAGTGTGGGCATGTTAGCCAATTTAAAAGCAACTTTAGCCTGTGCGGGCGCATTTTCGTCTACAGATTTCCGTTCAGACTTAAGTGCTTTTAAAGTTCCAACTCTCATTATTCATGGCACTGATGACGAAACTGTACCCATTGATGCTTCAGCCCGCGCTGCTGCAATTGGTATTCCTCACGCACAGTTGATAGAATATGATGGCGCGCCGCATGGCTTACTAGTGACTGAAAAGCATCGATTCAGTGATGATTTACTAGCTTTT
>JBKJPJ010000109.1:0-4164 GCA_046595225.1 Saccharimonadales bacterium (SeqCode) | reverse complement strand
CGATGAAACTAACATTTTCTAACACAAGATTATTAGATTGGTAGACCTTTAGGTGATAGTACATATTTCCGATAGTGCCAACATTAAAACTTAGATTTCGTATGGTTAAGTCACTTTTTGCCGTTACGTCAATTCCGTAGGATGAGCCTCCAGCAGTTGTGATTATTGGTTGGACTAATCCTTCACCAATAATAGTTGTTCCATTTTTCTGTATAGTTAAATCATCTGTGTAAGTACCACTTGAAACATGTACAGTACCGCCTTCTACAACCCTGTCCATAGCTGGTTGAACCGATGTGTACGGATTCCAAGCGCTGCCGTCATTGCCACTATTGCCACTGGGGTTTTGTTGTATGTAAGCATCAGATAGTAAGTTGGTCGGACCATATTGATTTTCTACAACAGCATCATTGTTTTTATTGCTCATTTCTACGACTTTACTATCAGGGTAGTTGTTGCTACCTACTGGATTGTTTTTTATGATAGCAACATCTAGGACATTACGATCAAGTCCGGTACCCCATCTATTCAGGTTAACCGTAACAAGCGTTTCGGAAGTCAAAACCAATCCTTTGGTATGCGCAACGAAGTTGTTCTGAAAAATACCTGTGCTGGAGCCTTCAATGTAGGCTGGTTGGCGCAGATGTACAAAGTTATTACGGCGGATATCAAAGTTAGTTGAATTAGTAACAATCATTGCTCTAACCACTGTTCCTTGACCAATGACCCATTGTCCGGTGAAATTATTATCCATAACACGGACATTGTTAGTTCCAGCAGTTAGTTGCACTAACCCTATTTGGTCCACATTATCTGTTTTTTCAAAATCAAGATCATGAATAAAGGAATCATTACCGCCTGGCTGAATAGTGAAGATTGCCTCACTTCCGAAGGTTTTGATTTTGGCCCCGTTAAAACCAGTAATAGTCAAGGGCTTATTGATCAATATGTTAGAAGTGACAAATACGGTACCTTTAACTTTAATGATATCGTTATTTGAGGCTGCGGAAACTGCAGCTTGTACAGAATTATACTGACAACCCGGTGCGGGTAGACTTGGACAAACAGTTTTTGTTGCTCCAGCAGCAGCTGCGCCAACAGTTAAAACAATCAAACCAGCCAAAGTGCTGGTAACCAGTGCAATTAATCCAGTACTAAAAGTTCTAACTTTTTTATGTGTTTGTATCCGAACACCTTTTGCTAACGAATAAGTAAAATTTTTAGCCATTCTCTACCCCCAATTAATAACTTTATTGTACTACTATTTAATAATAGAAGTGTAGCTTTCCCCTTACTAGTCATTAGTGCATAATAATAACCTTTGTAATTAAATCTAATGTTTCGGAGGGTGCTAAAGTCGAGAATCAAACGAATCGCTCTAATTACACCTTCCATAAATTCTTAACCAGCTGGTGCATAATTACCGCCAAGGAAAGTACATAAGCGGAATAACCGCCGTGTAACCAAAAAAGTACGCCATAACTTTTGGCAGAACAAGAATTCACGCCTGATACTATTCATTCCGATTTTTGTCATACTAGGGACCACACTGCTTATCATTAGTTCAGCAGCTCCAAATATTCCACCATTTACCACAGTAGCGCTGCCATTAAGTATCAACGATACCTGTACCGCCGATGCCACCACAGGATTAGCTTCCTGGGTTTCCAGCTTGACGAGCAATACGACTATAGAGTTAAAAAAAGATGCTTGTTACATTATCGAAGACGAGATTCAAATTTTTGACAAAACAAACTTTATTATCCATGGAAATAACGCAACATTCAAGCGGACAAAACCGAATGGAGTTTTACCCAAAGGAAATCATTTACACGTACACATTGCCCGGTCAAGTAATATTACCGTAAAAGATCTCAATATTCAGGGTACAAAGCCCGATACCGAAGGATACAATTCTGGCAGGGAAGCACAACATGGGTTTGGTCTATACGGCGTCGTTGGTGCAACGTTTAGCAATGTACGTATCAATCAAATATGGGGTGATTGCTTCTACTTTAACCAAGGAGCGGCTGGCTCGAGTCGCAACATTACGATTACCAGTAGTTATTGTAATCAGACAGGGCGACATGGAGCTGCATTTTTAGGAGCAGCTGACATAAACATAAATCACAGTACGTTTCAAAATAATCATCGTCAAAATTTTGACTTCGAACCAAACGGACCGGGTAGAGGTGGCGCAAATAATATCACCATTGACAGCAATGTCATTGGTGGCGGCACCATGTTAATGATCTCTGCGGAAAGTGGTAGCCCCGAGTTACACAATCTAGTATTCACAAACAATACGGTGCATAAACGTTTCACTATTGTTATACAGCCAGGACGCAAAGGTCGTCGTGGGCCGGTTACAATAGCAAATAACGTGTCAGATGTTCCAAATAAGAATGGCGCAATTTCGATTCAAGGGGTCGACGGCGGAGTTGTTCGGGGTAACAAGATATTGTTTGACAGTAGTAGCCCAAACCCTTCCAAACAAATATTACTTAAACTTGATCATTCACGTAATTTCAGATTATTGAATAATCAGGGTATTGGCGCGTTCTCATCACTTCAAGTTGATGATCTGTCTACTAATGTTTGTGAAAAGAATAATACTCCCGCCCCTACAGGGGTGCCTGTTTGTGTGAATTGATCTGTATCTAATATTATGTCCAATCAGGAATTGCATGACTGCTAAATCCTACTTGGCTGGGAAGGAGGCGCTCGAACCCCTAATATTTGATTGACAATTATTATAATAAGATTATAATAAACCGTATGATTGAAACCACTCAAAAAATTATTCAAATAGGTTCTAGTGACGGCGTAACTTTGTCCAAAAAAGACCTTGCAAGTCTAGGTGCGAGGCGAGGTGATACGCTAAAAATAAGAGTTGAACTTGTAAATGAGCCCGAAAACCACGCAAAGCTTTTACGAGAATACGATAAATTTGTAGAGAAATACGGTCAAACTCTTAAAAATCTAGCCAGTAGATGACTGTCAGGTACTTAGATCTAGAAGAAATATTACGGTTGCATTTTCAGGTAATTGAGGATTATGGCGGTTCACACGGCGTTCGCGATGAAGGCAGGTTAAAATCAGTTGTTGAAGCACCAAAACAAGAAGTTTTTGGGAAACAACAATATAAAACAGTATACGAAAAAGCGGCTGTGTATTTAAGAAATATAATTGGAGATCATCCGTTTATAGATGGCAACAAACGAACGGCTCTTACTACTTGTATTATTTTTTTATCTAGAAACGATCTTGATATTATTGCTACCCCAAAAGAGTTAGAGAATTTTACAGTTAAGATTTCAACGGATCATCTAGATATTACTGAAATTGAGTCATGGCTTCGATCACATAGTAAGTGATTCATATTTAACTGTTATGGCTGGGGAGGAGGGACTCGAACCCCCGATCGTGGAACCAGAATCCACTGCCTTACCACTTGGCTACTCCCCAATATGTTGAACGATAACAGGGGAGATTATACGGTTATAGTTAAAACAGATCAAGGTTACTGAGTTCTTCGGGCAGAAATCCCTCGGGGTGCTGGAAGCCTGCTTCCCATTTGGTGCCTTTCTGGTAGCCTAAATCTTTCATGATTTTGGTTGGACCATTGCGTAAGTGCAGCGGTACGGCCAAGTCTGGATAGTCCCGGGCAGCTTGCTGAGCTTGGCTCATAGCATCTGCTACCACACGGGATTTCTGGCATTTAGCGAGGACGGTGGCACAGTGAAACAGATTATATTGGCATTCGGGCATTCCAATTCGCTCCACGGCTTGGAAGGTGGCCACTGCCAAAGTTAAGGCCGGGGAAGCAGCAGTTCCTACGTCTTCGCTGGCAAAGATTACCATACGCCGGGCAATAAACTTAGGATCCTCGCCGGTCTGGAGCATCCGGGCCATATAATACAGGCTGGCATTGGCGTCACTGCCGCGCATCGACTTTATGAAGGCACTAATAATGTTGTAATGTGTCTCTCCAGCTTTGTCGTAGCCGGGAACTCGTTTTTGGGCAGCACTTTCAATGATGGCTGGTGTCACAGGCCCGTCGGTCAATTGTAGGGCTAGCTCCAGGTTGCCTAAGGCTACCCGGGCATCACCACCGGATAATTCAGCTAACAGGTCAATACTTTTGGTGGGCAGCCGCTTGGC
>JBKJPJ010000102.1:0-2626 GCA_046595225.1 Saccharimonadales bacterium (SeqCode) | reverse complement strand
CGGTTCTGATGTTGCCCCTAAACCGGCACTGTCCTCTCTGGCCCCTCTGCCGCCACTCACTAGCGAACAAAAGCAGGTAGTCAGCTCCATAACCACGACTAACCAACCAGTGTTACTGCATGGCATAACGGGCAGTGGCAAAACCCGGGTGTATGTAGAACTAGCACTGGCGACGCTTACTGCAGGCAGGAGCGTTTTAATCTTAACGTCCGAAATTGGTCTGACACCCCAGCTGATGAGCTACTTCACAAAATCAGTAGCCCACCCAGTGCTGGTGATGCACTCTAACCTGACCCCCAAAGAGAAGCGCCTTATCTGGCACCAGATACTGGCCAGTCCTAGCCCCCTCGTTGTTATTGGACCGCGCTCAGCCATGTTTCTGCCGTTTAAAGATCTGGGGTTAATTGTTCAAGACGAATTCCATGACGCCGCCTACAAGCAAGAACAAGCGCCCTATTATCTCACCAGCCGGGTGGCCGCTAAGCTAGCTGCGGTCCACAAGGGGCAACTAATACTGGGGAGTGCTACGCCACCGGTAGCAGATTATTATTCTTTTGAAGCTCGTAAACTGCCCGTGTTAGCCCTCAACACGCTGGCTACCCAAACGACCCCGCCGGACGTAACCACCCATATTATCGCCCTCAATGACCGCTCGTTGTTTGTGCGCTCACCGTGGTTATCGGACGAACTGGTGCAGGCTATTGAAGCAGCGCTGAACAATAAAGAACAAGCCCTGCTGTTCCTCAACCGCCGGGGTTCAGCGCGTCTGATTCTTTGCCAAAGCTGTGGGTGGGAGTCATTATGCCCACGCTGTGATATTCCCTGCACTTATCATGACGACCACCACCGCGTAATGTGCCATACCTGTGGGTTTACCGATGCTGCACCCTCAGTTTGCCCCATCTGTAATTCCTCCGAAATTATGTACCGGGGTATCGGTACTAAAGCCCTTGCAGCCGAAGCCGAGCGGCTATTCCCTCAGGCCACAGTGCAACGGTTTGATGCCGACAATAAAAAGGCTGAGCGCTTTGAGCAGCACTACGCCGCGGTACGGAGCGGCAAAGTCGACATACTGGTAGGCACCCAGATTTTAACCAAAGGGGTGGACTTACCCTCCTTATCTGTTGTGGGTGTGGTTGCCGCTGACAGCTCGTTAAGTTTTCCCGATTTTTCAGCTCCTGAGCGGACCTTTCAGCTCTTAACCCAAGTAATCGGCCGCGTTGGCCGGGGACACCGGGCTGGCACAGTGATAATCCAGACCTACCAAGCAGATCAGCCCCTGCTGACGCTGGCAGCGACCAAGGACTACGCGAGTTTTTACCAACGCGAGCTAACCGAGCGTCAAAAATTCGGTTTCCCGCCATTCGCATATCTGTTGCACCTCAGCTGCGCCCGGGCCACAACGTTAGGAGCCCAGAAAGCAGCCAACAAGCTGATTGTGCAGCTAAAAGCTCTTAAACTTCCCATAGAAATTCTTGGTCCCTCACCGCGGCTCACCGAAAAGTCTGGGGGCAAATTCAACTGGCAAATTATTATTAAAGCCAAAAAACGAGCTTATTTAGTTGATATTATTAATCAATTGCCGTCTGGATGGTCCTACGACATCGATCCGGTTGATCTGCTGTAGTGGCCAATGGCTGTCATTCTTCCCTGTTATCGGGTATACTAAGCAGTAAATGTCAGCAACTAAAGATAGTATTATTACGCTGCCCCATGCTCATTTGCGGCAAATATCACGCAAAGTCGGCTTAATTACGCCTGCCGTGCGTGAGCTGATAGATGACATGAAGTCTTCTTTGGTAGATTGGGAAGACAGCCGCGAGCACGAGATTGCCGTAGCCTTGGCGGCTGTGCAGGTGGACCAACTGATCCGAATCGTCATTATCCGACAGGATTTCGAAGATAAAAAGAACCAAGAATTCCTGGTGTATATTAACCCGGAAATTACCAAATATGACGGCGAAATGATAGAAGATTACGAGGGTTGCCTCAGTATTAAGGATATTTACGGCCTGGTTTCACGGCACTCGAAGGTTAAAGTTAAGGCCATTGATGAATCTGGTAGTGTGGTGCGTGTGACCGCCGAAGGCTTTCTGGCCCGAATTTTCCAGCACGAGATAGACCATACCAAAGGCATAGTCTTTATTGATCATATCAAAGATAAACCTGAGGTTTTCTTCAAATTAACTCCTTCGGGCCATCTGGACCCGCTTGATTACGATAAAGAAATTAAGAATAACCCCGACCTATGGACCGACTAACTCAGATTAGTATTGTTTTCTTTGGCAGCGGGCCGGTTGCAGCTGCTTCGTTAAAACATTTGGCAAAAACATGTACCGTTGAGGCAGTCATTACCAAAGCCGCAACCGAGCAGCAAATGGCAAGCTTAGTTCCCGGTGTGCCCGTCCACAGCGTGGCTCATAAAACTGAACTCACCCAGCTCATTGAGTCGGGCAAATTTAGCTCGAAGCTCGGAATTATTGTAGATTTTGGCATTATCGTTGATGCCCAAGTAATTGCAGCCTTTCCCCTGGGCATTATAAATAGCCATTTCTCGCTGTTACCAGAGTGGCGGGGCGCTGACCCTATCACTTTTTCCATTTTAAGTGGGCAATCAAAAACTGGG
>JBKJPJ010000097.1:0-8261 GCA_046595225.1 Saccharimonadales bacterium (SeqCode) | reverse complement strand
GTCCTGGAAACCTTAGGCTGAGAATTGCTCGATATCAACTGTCTGACACTGTCAACTTCCCTAGCACTCCAGATGCTCATCAAAACACAGCATTTGATAATCTAGGATTGCTATAATTATTATATGGCTTTTAATCACTACGCAAAAATGAAACATATTCTTGAACAGCAACCCGGTGGCTGGGTGATTAAGCGTATAGATGCACCAACAAGTTCCAAAAACTTTAAGGGTGAAATTGTGAACTTTGACCATTACTACAGAATTTATAGTAATGATGATCAACCCATTAAATACTGCAAATTCCAGCAAACTAATCGCTTAGCGCAGGTACTAAATGTAGCCATAGAAGAATTGCCGTTACTAAATTAAGAGCATGTAATAACCCCCACGTTGCTAAACAGGAATTAAGATATAGGTTTATAGTAAGTCAAGTTGAAACGGCTTAATAAATAGTTTATCTTTATTTCGAGTGATATAGCTTCTTAGGATACGATAGGTGTCTACATCGAATGATCGCTCAATAGGCCTAAATTTTGATGCACAGTTTTCAATTGTTGACAGGTATCCTTGAATGATCCAGTTGTCTACTATAACCATATCTCCGGTGCCTTCCCCTAGGGCAATTGCTGAAGTAAAAGGCCACTGTTCAATTTTTGTGCGTACTAATGCATTGTTCACTAGGGCGTTGTATTTTTTATAACTTTCTCTACCGATGCATGCACCGTTACAACGTCCTAATTGATATTGAAAGCATGAACCGCTGGCCTTTTCCAGACCAAGCAATTTAGGGCATAATGAGTAAACTTTATTTTGGTTTTCTAATGCCGCTTTAACCTTGGCTTTTGAAGTATACATTCCATATATATTTGATAGATCGACCAATTTTACTAAGTCTTTATCGGCACTTTTTACCGTCAAGTAACCGGAAGGATTATAACTGGCAAGCAGTACGAAATGGCTCTTTATTCTCCTCAGCTTGCGGTTTAAAATTGGATTATTTTCCTTTATCAATCTTGATTCAAGTAACAGCGCTTCAAGATCATTCGAAGTGTTGATAATTTCCAGTTTGTGGCTTTGCATAGACACCTTCATCTCTTTTTTTATGGTAGCAGCTTGCGTAAAATGTGATTTTATTCGACTCTTTAGTGACCCGCTTTTGCCAATATAAATTTGCAGACCCTGCTCATCTTTGAATATATACACACCAGGCGTATCTGTAACTCCCTTTAAGTACTTTTCATCCAAATTAGGTGGCATTGATCTGCTTTTGAACTGCTGTACTTAGCAGCTTCAAAAGCTTCAGAACCTTTTTCTCTGTGGGCTATTTTTGCGTAATCTAGGATAGCTTTGGCGTCTGCATAGGCCCGGTTCCTAGCTGCGGCAAAAATTGCTCCTCCAAAAATACTTTTGAGTTGCGCGGCTATATCTTGAAACTTGGGTGCTTGCGCTACATCATTATTAGTAATGCCGGTCAGATTTGTAATCCAAAAGGGTATTTCAGTGCCAGGATTTATAAACGATTCAAACGTCTCAACTATTTCACCGGCTTCATAGCGTATGGCCGCAATTTCAATTATTTTGCCATTACCCACAGATCCACCATTGGTTTCTATATCCACGAATACGACCGGCTTACTAAGCATATTCACTATAACTATTTTACTCCCCCTGTCCAAACCAAATTGGCATTCCTGGTTTATCAGGTGTAGAAAGTTTTGATATTTCGCTAAAATAGTGCAAAATATTAAAAATGACACATTCTGGAGGTAAAGAAAATTTGCGTGGATACAACTGGTCTATCGAGCGTGGTATGGTTGATCCTGATCTGGCCGGGCAAGCAGCCAGAGAGATTCTTGATGCAATTGCTTTGGGTGATGAAAACATTAGCTTTGACCATGAGCAGCCTGAGAATCGCTACCGGGGGTATCTACTGAACAATTTAGAGCAATTAGCTGATACGCAACTGGCCAGTGCGACTTTTGGGCTCCATGCGCTTATGGGCGTAAGAGATGCAATTCGGCCATTTAAAGACACTTTATTACTAGCCGACCCTGAAGCTAAACATTACGACCAAGCAATAATTAATATTATTGCTCCCGATGGGAAAGTTCCGTGGCATAAAGATAGCGAACCTTGGTCGCTAGTATTTGTAAGTCTTTCTGGCATAGTAAAAGCCAAGCTCCAAGATATAGAAAACGGCGGTAGTACCGAAGAAATTCTTAATCCTGGCGACGCCCTCAGTATCGTGAATCCAAATAAACGGAAAAAACGCCCAAAACACGAGCTGACTAACTTATCGAGCACTACTCGAATTTCGTACGGTGAAAATACGCGACGTGGCTCTGCATAGTGCTCACATGAGAACCACTATTTTGTAAAGATACTATCTTGTTCGTTTGTTAACTACTTATACTTATAGTACTCAAATATAAAAAATGGTTATGTATTTATACGATCTATTCCTAGTAAAGGAACTGGTGGATCAAAAGACTCGGGCGTTTCTCCAGACCATCCACGGTCTAGCCCATAGCTGGCTACAACTTCTGTCCAATTCTTTCGATCGACACCAATTCCTTTTAATAAATTATCGAGGTGTCTTGAACATCCTACTTCCGGGTTTCGCACTTCAGTAACATCAACAATAATTGCAACGTCAAGCAACATAAAACGTTTCAATATCTGCAAGCGATCATACATCTGATCGAGGGTAGTAATAACGTCATGACTCTCTAGACCGGATGACTTATGAATATTAATTGCCGACATAAAATCACCTTCTGTTCGTAAAGTATCTAATACGCGCTCAACATAAACAGGATTCGTAGTCATTATATAATTATACTCTATTGTAATAACTTGCTTCTCAATGTAGCTTCAATACATATGTAATACATTATCTACGATGCCGGATGGCGCCCCTTTTGGTGATGGATCATTGTTGCAAGCTTAACTACGATAAAAATGGATTTTGGGTACTGAGTAGACTGAAAGAGCTTGATTTCAATTTTCTTTATTTTCTGATAGCGGGTGAAAAATTCGCCCATCCATTGCCCATTTGTCTGGTTTGTGTAAGGAGATTCCAATGCCCAACGCAATAAGGAGGTAGTGAGGCCATACGCTCTCTTTGAAGAATATAAGTGATAGTGTCATAAAAATTAAAAATATAATTGTCGTAAACCGTTGAAGCAATCCAGCCATATATAACAGCGAAACAGCTAATTCAATTAAGGCTGCCCCTAACACAACGAATAATGGATCAAACGGAAAATACCTCGTTAGATGATACCGATTAACGACATCTAGAGATAAAGCTGTGTCCATGAACTTAACGCTCACGGCCGTATACGCCAGTGAAAAGCCAAATAACAAGCGGGCTATCGGCATACTGTAATCAGCGTGAGCCATGATTTTAGCTGTTTTTTGCTTACCAGTTATTATGAAGTCTAAGCTCATCCTCTGAAGTGGTAATAGTATAACGGCCAAAGCCTCACCGAAGTAATTAGTATAGGTTAATAGGTATGGACCTTTAAGAATTAGTGCATATACCCATACAAAAGCCATTAAGACTGCCCATACACGGCTCCACAAGCCAATAATAAGTGCAGTACCGCTTACCCATAGTAAGACTTGTATGAAATTACCACCCACAAAGGAATGTAGTGGCAATTCTGGTCCATATAAGGCAGCATGAGAGGCAGAAAAAAGCAAAGAAGCACCGAATGCAATCCTAATAATGTCAGGTGCAATGATAGTTGCTTTGTCTATTTGCTTGCCTATCCTCTTAAATAAAGGCTTAGATTTTAGGTATAAAGCAAAGACAAATAATGTTGCAATTAGAATAGCGCATATCACAAATAGTATTAAGTTGTGTGCATTATTGAGCGCACTCCATATATTGACAGCATGGTCATGCTGGCCAGCAGTTATGGTTTTCTCGTCTAAAACATATACTTCGTGTGCGATTAAAGCTAGATTCATCTATAATTCCTTATAATAAAGTTGACCAGTAATACCAAAAATGTTGAAGCAGTATGCTGAATATAACCAAATACCACACAAGAAGTATGTCACCATGATGTTTTCGAATAAGCAATGTCACTGGCTGTAATTTAATTCCAAGGCTAATATTCTTTTCTTCTAAGTTGTATTGCGTAATGTACCAGAATACAGGTATCGTAATCATCCACACTACGAAACACCAAGGACAAATTGCATTGATTCTAAAAACGCCTTGGAAGAATAGGTAGTGCATAAAAATTACGCCTAATAGAGCGGCTATTTGTGCTGCAAGCCATACCCATTTTTTAACTTTTGAGCCACTAGCTAATAACAATCCTAAAGTAAACAGCATACTGAAAGCAACCATACCAAGAATAGTATTCGGCACACCGAGTGAACTAGCTTGCTCGGTTTTCATTACAGAGCCGCAACTTAGGATTGGATTGATATTACACGCTGGACTATACGACGGGTCTTGAATTATATGTATTTTGTCGTATGTTAATACAAACGATGCGATACACCCTATAATCCCCACTCCTACCAGTATGTATGGTAAAACTTTTTGCAGCGTTATCTTTTTCTTTGTTATCTTTAGCATAAACAAACATCTATAACCTTATTCTTAAAAAGGCAGACAGCAATATTAAAACACCACTTAATGCAAACGCTACATAAGCTGCAATACCGGCCACATTACCAACAGTACCAAACCCATAGCCACTTGTAAGTAACATACCTCTTAAGGTTTCGCCTTGGAAAAGAGTTTGCTTTTGTTGCTGTAACTTTTGATTTGTAGGGTTTTTCATAGATTCTGCACTTACTTCGGCATATACTTTACCGTCAGCTACTTTTTTCAAATGCCGACCTATATATCCATTAGCGTAAGCCCTTGCTTTTTCGGGACTATCAACTATCTGACCAGCATATTTCTGCAAGTCAGGGTAAACAGCAGGGTCCAATACCGGGCTACCTTTATCGGGAAAGTATATTTTTTGAGCAGATAATTCGGACTTAACCATATTGTTCGTGAAATTATGTGCCCACATAGCAAGTCCACCAACTCCAAAAAGGATAACAGCTACCAAGACCGATAAATAGATAAACACCTTACTTATTGTTTGATTTTGCGAGGATAGTTTTGATTTTGTCATTTTTGTTCCTTATAAAGTTAAAGTTATTACGCTAATTATAGCTTGAAAGGTAAAATAGATATGTGACGACGGTCAACTTTTAATGTAAAACGAAATGAATCAAAGAATACTAGACAAGCTAGAGGAACACTTTAGCATTAGCGACGTTATACCCTATTCTAGAGGCAAGATAATTACGTTTGCAAACCAAGAGCCTGAAGGTGTTTCTTTTTTGCTAGATGGTGTTGTTGAGCAATATGATATAACACCGGAAGGTAATAAAATAACTGTCAACATATTCAAGCCAACAGCATTTTTTCCTATGTCTTGGGCTATCAACAAAACTCCCAATTCATACTTTTTTGCCGCTCTTGCAGATGTAAGGGTAAAACGAGCAGACACTGATAAAACAATTCTGTTTTTACAAAATAATCCAGATGTGACATTTGATTTATTAAGCCGTGTATACAAAGGCACAGACGCTTTGCTGAAAAGGCTTGTATTGGCAGCTAGTGGTATAGCATCCAGCCGCTTAATTTTTGAATTACTTATAGAGGCTTACCGTTTTGGGGTCGATCTCGAGGATAATAAGACACTCATAAAGGTTAGGCAAAGTAACTTAGCTGCCCGAAGTGGGCTTGCTAGAGAAACAGTAAGCCGGGAGTTACATAAACTTGAAGCCAACAAAACAGTTACTTTGACCAAAGAAGGAATTATTTTAGATAAAGCAGTGCTAGAGAAAAAATTAGATTTCAATATTTGAGTACAGTCACAAGATATATCTATAAAGATCACTCTACTATGAATTACTCTTCGATGCTTACCCAAAGTAGACAACAGAGGCTAACTAACACTGTTAAATCTGGTTCTAGCCTTGGCTCACCAATCAGTTCTGGAATATAACTATACAAAGTATTGAACAATGTGATGTAGAGGAGGTACGTCAGCTATTAAATTTGCCTGAAACAACTACTCCATCCAAAGATTGTAATAAAGTAGATGGGGCGGCGTAATATGTCACGGGCTTACTACAAGAGACACCACTACGCTAAATCAGATGATCAAGCAGGATTCCCTATGATCATCTTGCTTGCTGGCATCTTCTGGGCGCATCAAACAGCACTGTTGAGAATTATGCATATAGCAACGTTTGTGGCATTGGCTCTATGTGGAGTCGCACTCACTCTTGCCCTGTTAAAGTCCCTAGCCAAGATAAATAAGTGGCATGTAGCATGTAAACTTAACGCCGAGGGTATCGACACCATGACTGGTCTTGAGTTTGAGCGTTACGTGGCGAAACTATTAAAAACCCGGGGCTACAATCACTTCAGACTAACCGAGGAATACGACTACGGCGTAGATTATTGCCACCAAGGGTGGTGTTACCTGGGGTATACAAGTTAAACGCTACTCTGGTTTAGTCAAAACAGAAGCAGTTCGTCGGGTAGTAACTGCCTTTCGCATGTATCAGTGTGATAGAGCTATGGTGATAACCAATAGTACCTTTAGCCGTCCAGCAATCACCCTGGCCGAGAGTAATGATTGCGTACTGGTAGATCGAGGTAGACTGTCTGCTTGGAGCCGTCAATGAGATTTTCAATCGTTCAGAAACTCTATATTTATCGCTCATCATGAGCTATAATAAGGACTCTTATGAGCGATAAACCCAATCTTACTGATAGACAAAAAGACATACTCCGAAGGTTTGTATGGAACAAAAAAATTACTAGCGGACAATTGCTGGAAGAACTAAGCGGTTCTATATCCATTGCCACACTTAAGCGTGACCTGACCATTTTAAGCGAAGCGGGTTATATTGTAAGGAGCGGAGGTAATAAAGACTCAGAATATTCCCTGACTAGCTATGGTTTACTGCATCGTTCATTTGATCTTGGTAACTACTATCAGCTGCCTGAGACAGAGCGTAATGCTATAGTGACATTTCATCTAGGTATTTTTGACATACTGCAAAAAGAACCAATTTTTTCAAGCCAAGAATTGGCGGTTCTTGACGGAGCTACGGCTAGATTCAAGCAAAATGCGCTTGGTGCGAGTGATGTGATTTACAAGAAAGAGCTAGAACGATTTGTAATTGAATTTTCTTGGAAGTCATCAAAAATTGAAGGTAATACCTATACGCTTCTGGAGACCGAGAAACTGATTCGCGAAGGTTTTAAAAAGAGTGATCGTTCAGATTTCGAAACGGCCATGATCTTAAATCACAAAAAGGCTTATGAATTCCTACTGGAACAGACTCATAGTGGCGAGTCCGAACTGAGCCAACCAATGCTTGAACAGATTCATTCGCTGGTTGTAGAGGGGCTGGGTAATGGTGTTGGTTTGCGAAAAGCAACCGTTGGTATCACGGGGTCGTTATACCGACCATTGGCTTTGGTTTATCAAATTAAAGAGCAGCTGCATGAACTCATCGCCTGTATTAATGCTAGAACTAGTCCTTACGAAAAGGCCTTAATCGCTATACTGAGTGAAAGCTATCTACAACCATTTGAAGATGGTAATAAGCGCACGGCACGCGTGCTGGCCAATGGATTATTACTCCAAGCTGGCTATGCACCGCTGTCCTACCGAAGCGTCAACGAGCAAGGCTACAAAGAAGCCTGCCTTATCTTCTATGAGCAAAATAGTATTGAGGCATTCAAACTGATCTTTATTGAGCAATATGTCTTTGCGGCCAATAACTATAATATTGCTAAAAGTACCTAATAGCGTATGAAATACGCCATCCTGAATAAACCAGCCAAATCCAACAAACAAATCCAGGAGTACCTACCAGCAGTTGATAAAGGTATAACCGGTCGTTTTGTCATGCAAAACGGCAAAGGTTGGTACTTGTGTAAACTTAACAGCCGGACTGGCAAACTATTCATTACTAAGAATGAAGCGGTTGCCAAAGCCAAACAAGAGTTAGCTAAAACGGACGGCGAACTCTTTATTTTCGATAGAGCCGGCCAACTTATTGCTCGCCAATAGCTGGTGATACCTGCGAAGATCGCTTGTTGCGTCAGATGCTAAGAATTAGTGCCCTGCCTTGATCGTTCGATGCAACCACGTTAACGTACTTACTGTGCTTGATTAGCTGAGCTATTAAATCCTGAACCCGTTCATTAC
>JBKJPJ010000001.1:0-11572 GCA_046595225.1 Saccharimonadales bacterium (SeqCode) | reverse complement strand
GTATGGAGCGTTGCAAAGACTAAGTGTCCGGTTAGCGCTGCCTGGACGCCCAAACCAGCTGTTTCAGAATCTCGAATTTCACCAACCATTATGATATTGGGATCCTGCCTCAGCAGTGCCCGTAGCCCGGTGGCAAAAGTCATGCCCGCTATGGGGTTGACTTGAGTTTGATTGGCGCCGGGGATTTTATATTCTACGGGGTCTTCTACGGTAGAGATATTAACGCTTGGTTTGTTAAGGATGCTTAAAATACTAAACAAACTGGTTGATTTACCGGAACCTGTTGGCCCGGTAATTAAAATCATGCCATGGGGTTGAGTAATAGCGCTATGAACTGTTTCTAGCGACCGGCCCCAATAACCCAGCTCTTGCAACGTCAGAGCTTTGCCGGATTCGCTCAGAATACGCATAACTACCTTTTCACCTTCAGTTATAGGTAAGGTAGAGACACGCAGCGCATAAACGTTATCGCCGATCTGAATTTTAAAACGCCCATCTTGCGGAACTCTTCTTTCATCAATTTTAAGATTAGAAAGTATTTTTATACGCGAAACTAAGGCTCCTAAAACTTTTTTTGGTAATTTGTTTGCTTCGCGCAACACGCCATCTACCCGGTATCGTACAACTATATTGTCCTCACGCGGTTCAATATGAACATCGCTGGCACCGGATTTTACGGCATATTCAATCAGCAGGTTTACGGTCTGGGCAACCGGCGAATCTTCAGCAAGATCCGCTTCGCTAACGTGTTCTTCTTCCTTTTTATCTTCATCACCAGATATAACTTTGGTTAACTCACTACTGATATTACCGCGGTATTGGTCTATGGCGGACTGAACATCAGTCGAGGTCGCTAAATAGACAGTTAATTTATTCCCGAGCTGTTTTTGTAAAAAATTTACCGCTTGGATGTCATCAGGATCCTCCATAGCTAATAGTTTGGTACCGTCTTTCTGGACTTCAAATAGCACCACTCCGTACTGCCGAGCAATACGTTCCGGTATTTGGCGTAACGTTTCCTTCTTAATATCTTTAGGATTGAGTTCTATGAAGGGTACGTCAATCTGGGCAGAGTATAGCCTGGTGAGGTCTTTTTCGGATACCAAATTACTGGTTATGGCCAGATCTTGCAGGGGTTTTTTGTCGCCCAGGTTTTGTTCTTTGAGCGCTTTTAACTGATCCTCTGTGGCTAACTTGGTGCCTATCAGTAACTTTTCCACTAATAAATCTGAGATACGCATAATCTTATCTGTAAGTATATAAGAAAAAGCATGAGCGAGTTAATGGATTCTTTAAGAACTTCTTAATGATGGTTTTGGTATACTGGTTATACAGATTAAGAGTGAGGAAAGGGTACGGAATAATCATGGCAAATAAGAAAGATCCTAAAGAAATGACCGACGTACAGGCAACTGGCCGTGAAAAGGCCTTGGGCTTGGCTCTTGAGACCATCGAGAAGCAATATGGCAAAGGTTCCATTATGAAGATGGGCGATTCCCACCATGCTGATGTCGAAGTAATTCCTACAGGGAGCCTAAGCTTAGATCTAGCGCTAGGTGGTGGACTACCTAAAGGCCGGGTTGTTGAAATTTATGGTCCCGAGAGTTCCGGCAAAACTACTGTTACGCTTCACGTCATCGCTGCAGTTCAGAAAATGGGCGGTACGGCCGCTTTTATAGATGCCGAACATGCCCTCGATCCGGTGTATGCCAAGCGTATAGGGGTAGATGTTGCCAACCTGTTGCTATCACAACCAGATAATGGCGAGCAAGCACTGGAGATTACCGAAACACTGGTACGGAGTAATGCAGTTGATATTGTCGTAATTGATTCGGTGGCAGCCTTGGTTCCCCGAGCAGAAATAGAAGGCGATATGGGTGATAGCTTACCTGGCTTGCAAGCCCGGCTCATGAGCCAAGCCTTGCGTAAGCTGACAGCTATTATTAGCAGGTCTAATACGACTGTTGTTTTCATTAACCAAATTCGGATGAAAATTGGCGTGATGTTCGGCAACCCAGAAACAACCACCGGTGGTAATGCACTTAAGTTTTATTCAAGTGTACGTATGGATATTCGGCGGCAGGCCCAAATAAAGCAGGGCGATGAAGTTATTGGTAACCATACCCGTGTGAAAGTGGTAAAGAATAAGATCGCACCTCCCTTCCGTGAGGCAGAATTCGATATTATGTACAATCAAGGGATTTCCCGTAGTGGCGATGTGATTGATCTCGCTACCAAATATAATATTGTCGAAAAAGCCGGGGCATGGTTTTCATATAATGGAGAAAAAATTGCCCAAGGTAGAGAATCAGCCAAGAAGTATTTAGAAGATAACCCCAAAGTTATGGAAGAATTAGCCGCGAAAGTTATGGCCGCGTCGACAACAGAGAATAAAGAGGCCTAAACCTCAGTCGCGAATGAAGATTACTAAAATTAGCCAGCAGGTCAAGCGGGCGGACCGCTATTCTATTTTCGTGGATGAAAAGTATAGTTTTTCGCTGAGTGAGGCTGCGTTAATTACTAGTGGACTACATAGTGGTCAAGAATTAACACAACAGGAACTTGAGCAATGCAAAGATAGTTCAAAATTCGACAAACTCTATAACCGCACACTAATGTTAATTGCCCGCCGCCCCCGAAGCCGGTGGGAGCTGGAAGATTACCTGCGCCGTAAAGACTCCCCTGCTCCTCTAACCGAACAAATACTTAACAGGTTAAGTAAAGCCGGGTACGTGGATGATAGTAAGTTTGCCCAGCTGTGGGTAGAAAACCGTCGTCTGCTCCGCCCTACCAGTAAACGAAAATTGATTCAAGAGTTGCGTCAAAAACGAATTAGCCAAGAGGTTATTGACCAAACATTGCGGGAAGATGAGGCGGATGAGCAATCTGTATTACGAGAGCTCATTATTAAAAAACGTCGCCAGACTAAATATCAGGATAATCTGAAGCTCATGCAGTATCTTGCGCGTCAGGGTTTTGGCTATGGTGATATTAAAGAAGTACTGAATAACGAAGATGCCGAATACTCCTGAATTTAGCCAGCCGGTGCGGCATTTAGAGCCGTTGGAGCAGCGGTTGCCTTGACCGGCTGTATGGGGTTCTGGACTACGATGCGTTTATTAGTAATCTCTATAATTTGACTGCGATCAACACTGAGCTGGCCGCCACTGAAGCTTTTGATTAGAGATTGGCCTACATACAGTTTTTGCACATAATAAGCAACGCTATCAACTGCATAGTCGCTCACCTTGCCTAAACGTTTTTTATTAGCCGTCACCACTGGTTTACCTGGTAGTTCAAAATTAATATCAAGAATTTTTTGCAGCCGAATAAGTTCTGATGGTTCACTGAGCAACTCTTGATCATTAATAAAGAATCCATGAGTATTCTGTTCACGGATATCTTGCGTCAGTAGAATTAATTGCTGCTTTTTAAAGCGGTCTTGGCAATAAAATCCCTCAATTTTTAAATTATTCGGGTTTATAACCGGTGCCATCACCAATGCGACAGGGGCCCCTGTACGCAAACTGATAACTGACTGGCCTAACAGAGCACCGCTGAGTTGTAACATAACCTCCCCAGTATACCTAAATGTAAACCTAAATCTTAATTAAGGGGATAAACTTTTACAGCCCCTTCCTGCGGGTATATACTAGTTCATAGTATGAAACGAATAATATATCTCTACCTATATATTGCCCTCATCATTGGCTTGATTAGCCCTGCTATTCACGCTGCTGCAAGTACTAACAGTGTTTTCATAGTACAACTGCAAACAGCATCACTTACTTCGGCCAGTGAGGAGTTCATTACTATATATAATAGCGGATCAGACAATATTGATATTAGCACCTGGCGGCTAGAATATTTTTCTGCTTCTGCTGCAAATTTTGATGCGCCTACTCGTAAAATACCGTTGCATGGTATTATCGGCAGCCACAATTATTTCTTAGCTACCAGCAATAATTACTTACCAGATAAAAGCAATGAAACATTCTCTGCGACTTTAGCCAAAACCGGAGGCCATGTACGGTTAGTAAGCCAAGCCACGGCTTCTGAGCCAATAGTTTTACAAGATTTAGTGGCCTGGGGCAGTGCGCTGCACGCTGATGGTACTCCGGCTAGCGCACCACCAGATGGAAAAAGCATAGTGCGTAAAGCTGATCTATCAGGAAAATTTATAGATACAAACAACAACGCAAACGATTTTACTGTTAGTGATGTGCCCTCACCACGCTCTGATCCTGTACTCGCTCCAGTTGTTGAGGCGCCCGCACCATCCTTGCCATTACCCTTATCATTACCCTTGCCCGTCACATTGCCCAGTATGCCCGCAAGCCCTGTCATTCCAGATATTCCCGCAGTAGAAAGTATCACAGTTGAATTGTCGCCATCCCTACAATCGCCAGTTCCGCTGGCTCCACAGCTCAGTGAACTTTTGCCCAATCCAGCAGCCCCAGCTGTAGACACTAATGACGAATTTATTGAACTGTACAATCCAAATACCCAAGCTATTCCACTGACGGGATATAAATTGCAAAGTGGCAGCACTTATTCGTATAGCTACACGTTTAATACCGAGACGTTGCCGGGCAGGGGTTATGTGGCATTTATGGTCACCAAAACAGGGAATACCTTGGCTAATGCTAGCGGTAAAGTGCGTTTGATTGACCCGGAGGGTACTGTTATTGATGAAACCAGCTATGGTGGAGCAACGGCTGGGCAAGCTTGGGTGTGGATACAAAATAGTTGGCAGTGGTCCAGCACACCTACTCCAAATGCGCCGAATGTAACAGTGCTTCAGGCTCTGGTGCTGCCCAAGACACCGGCTGCTCTTAAAAAGACAATACCAAAAAATAAAGCGGTCAAAGCTGCCGCTTCAAAAAAACCCAAACCGGCAGCCAAGCCTCGCACAGCTAAAACTATTAAAAAAACTAATAGTATTTCCTCGCATGACCAACCCACTGCATCAGCGGTTCACCCTGTAATTCTTGCGGCTATCACCCTTATCGCGGTAGGATATGCAGTGTATGAATATCGAGACGACATTGCAAATCGAATCTACCAGTTCCGCCGAAACCGAGCAGATAGGAGAATTGCTCGGCAAGAATAGCCGGGGAGGAGAAATTATTGAGCTCAAAAGTGATCTCGGTGGCGGCAAAACCACACTGGTAAGGGGTTTGGCCAAGGGCTTAGGTAGTACCGACACAGTGGCCAGTCCCAGTTTTACCATTTTAAAAGTATATTCAACGCGGCGTTTAACAGCTGCCACAAAAACGAATATTACTATTCAGCACTTTGATTTTTACCGGCTTGGTCAACATCCGGAGCAAATGGCTCATGAGCTTGAAGAGGCAATGCTCGATAAAACAAATGTTGTGGTTTTAGAATGGGCAACTGCAGTAGAACAAATGTTACCGCTTATACGCCTACAAATAACCATGTCTAAGCTAGACGAAAACAGTCGTCATCTTTCAATTGTCTGCCCCATAGAATTGTTCTATTTGGTAGAGGGCATTGATGTAAAGGTTAGATAATGCTCATTTTGACACTTCGTAGCGATAAACCGGAGGCCGAAGTAGGCTTGTACCTGGATAGCCTACAAATTGACTATAAAAGCTGGCAGGCACACCGTCAGTTGGCAGAAACTTTACACCAAACTATTCATGATGTTCTTCAGCTCCATCAAAAAACTTGGGAAGATATCTCAGGGATTGTGTTTTTTAAAGGTCCCGGCAGCTTCACTGGGCTCCGTATTGGGGTAAGCTTGGCAAACGCTTTGGCTTACAGCCAGTCTATCCCCATTGTAGGAACAACGGGCAAAGACTGGATTGAAACGGGCATTACCAAGCTGCAGACTGCTTCACAGAACAGTATTGTTCCAGAATATGGTAGTCCGCCGCATATCACTACACCTAAGAAGTAGCCACACCCGGTTTCTATTAAGTAGAATCCATTAATACCATAACTAGCTTGACTTTTTACCCTATAACGCTAGAGTAGTAATTACGTATAGGTAATACCAAAACAAAATGAAAAAAACATTACTTTACATCGCAGCATTAGTGGTTGGCATCAGCTCGCTTTTTGTATTAGTCACGGGCCACGCCTCAGCTGCTACTGCTACCTGGGATGGTGGCGGATCAGACAACAATATGCTTACAGCGGCCAACTGGACAGGTGACGTTGCTCCGAGCACCAATGCTGACCTTGTATTTCCCGCGACAATCAGTAAAAAAACGGTAACTAATAACTTCACGGCTGGCACTAGCTTTACCTCTATAACTTTTTCTGGCACTACCTTAGCCTCTGAGGTTAACTACGCAATTAGCGGGAATAGCATGAATCTGACAGCTGGCATTACTACCGACTTTGATGGACGCGGTGGTAGTCCAACGCTCAGTTTACCCTTGATTCTTGCAGCACAGGCCTTTGTAACTTCGTTAAATAACACCATTACGCTTTCGGGAACAGTCGGTATTGGCAGTAACACAGTAATTTTTGATGGAGCAGGTAACACCACAATCAGCGGTGTTTTAAGCGGTTCGGGCGCCGTTATAAAAGATGGAACGGGCACAATGACACTGTCTGGGGCAAACACCACCTATAGTGGAGTAGTAACAGATGGTATGGGTGTGGTGACGGTTGCCAATAAAGATGCTCTGGGAACGGCGGCTGGTGCAACCAATGTAAATAATGGTGCCCAGTTGGCGATCATGTTACCGCAAGCTCAAAAAGTAAGTACTATTGCCGAACCGTTCACCATTCATGCCGAAACATATGATCCTGGAGTGGGAGATCTGCTGGGAGTCTTCACTGTCAATGCTGCCTGCAGCCTCAGTGCTTGCCAGGATAGTGATATCACGTTGTCGGGTGTCATAACCACCACGACAGATGTCCAAATAGAAACTGAGGCCACAGTTCGTCTAACGGGTACTTTGAGCGGTACTCACACTTATAAGCTCTCTGAAGGGCAATATGGTACGTTAATTATGAGTTCCAGCTCCAACGGTTCCTCAACTGCTAATGGCAGTTATGAGGCGCAGGCCGTTACTAAAACATTTGCTGGTACTGTGCCCTCTCAATCTATAAATATATACAAAAATGTTACTGCACTGGTGACGGGCACCTACGGAAATGTTCACATTAACAAATTGGGAACTTTGAAAGGTACCGGTACTATCGGGACCCTGTTTATGTCTGACGGGGGTACGTTAGCTCCTGGCGCTAGCCCGGGAATACTGAATAGCGGTAATGTAAGTTTTAGCGGTGGTTCGCAGCAAGAAGAGCTCGGAGGAACAGCCGCCGGAACGTATGACCAGCTCAATGTTACGGGTACGGTAGACCTGGGTAGTACTACAAACTTAACGGTAAGTTTATACAATGGTTACGCGCCGGCAGTGGGGGATTCTTACACAATAATTAACAATGATGGCAGCGATGCAATCGTTGGTCATTTTACGGGCTTACCGGAAGGCACGACTTTTAAGGTAGGCGGCCGCTTATTTAGAATTACGTATACGGGTGGTGACGGTAATGATGTGGCACTCGTTGTACAGCCTATTCCAACCACGCCCGACACTGGCTTCCAGCTGTTACATTCTAACCCATTACTGTCTATGACATTATTATGTGCTGCAACGCCAATGCTTATGTTTGCCGCTCGACGCACTGCCCGAGTCACGGTAAAATAGAACACAATGGCTGATCTTCCCCAAAAAGTAACACTTAATGATCCAGAATTGAGGGCCCGAACCCGGCTGCAAACACAGTCGCGGCCTATTACTTATTCTCAACGGACAGCTGCACCGTTCCCAAAAACGTTCAACGACGTATCACCGGGCATGCAGAGTGTTACGGCGGCTCCGGCCGTTGCGCCAGCTCCGGCAACAGTAGCCACCGAGCCTATAAAAAAAGCAGCCGTTTTTCATGCGCCGGAACCCTATATACCAATTATTCAGCCAAAGCCTCAGACTGCCGGCTTTGTACAGGTTGCTCAAAACATACAATCTGTACCCGAAAAATCTCCTAAATCACCCCTTATTTCCCGTCACCGGGTCTCGATGGCCCTAACGGTGTTAGCGCTCCTGGCATTTGGTGGCGGAATTTTTGTAGGAATAAATAGCCTCAAGACCAACCGCTTTGTGAGTGCTCAAATAACTAATCTGCAGAAAGCTAAAGATCCTGACGCTCCCCAAGAGTCTCCACCGGCGCCCAACGATCTAAGTAGCTATCAAGTACCTGCCGCTGAGCCGCGATTTTTGAGTATCGAAAAGTTAACTATTAAAACGCGGGTTCGCAAGCTTGGCGTTAAAGATAATAATGAACTCGCGGCACCCGCCAACATTTTTGATGCTGGATGGTACGAAGGAAGTTCCAAGCCGGATGAAGCGGGCGCTATGCTTATAGATGGTCATGTACAAGGCCCCACAAAACCGGGTATATTTAAGAATCTCGATAAACTTGCAGTAAACGATCAGCTGGTGATTGAACGCGGTGACGGCAAAAAACTGCATTACCATGTTGTAAAAACACAAAACTTCGATAGTACTACTATGGATATGGGGGTTACTCTGAACTCGGTTGTACCACAAAAAAATGGATTAAATATTATTACGTGCAGCGGTCAATACGACACAAAAACAAAGAACTATTCTAAGCGTCTGGTAGTTTTTGCGGTGCAGGATTAACGCTAAAAATATATCCGGGAGCAGTTGACCAAAATTATTAAGTCGGCGTATAGTTAGTAGTGGATAACTCGTTTTGGGATTTCCTACATAATTATTGACAGTCTTTACCTCTCCAATGAACTAATGAAGTGATAGTGATGTTCGGCCGGAAGGTTCTAGAAAGGACAAGCTATGGAACCAATAACTCTACTATTGTTAGTGGCTGGAGTCGGTGCTGGATTTGGCGCCAGCACGGTAGTCACACGTAAGAAAATGGGCTCTGCACAAGACAAAGCCGACAAAGAATTAAGTAAAGCTAAGAAGGAGGCTTCACGGTTAAAAGAACAGGCCCGTGATGAAGCCGCCGAAATTGCTGCTACTGCCCGTAAAGAAGATCAAAGCCGCCGTAAAGAATTTAAAGAAATTGAGCAACGGTTACTGGATAGAGAAGATAATCTGGATAAAAAGCTAGACACCCTAGACAAGCGTTCCGAGAACTTGCGGAAATCCGAAGGGGAAGTTGAGGGTCTAAAAAATGAGATCCGTGACATTCGAAAAAAACAACAGGACAAGTTAGAAAAAGTCGCCAAACTAAGTAAGGCTGATGCTGCCGATAAACTCATGAAAATGACGGAACGTGATATCCGGGATGATTTATTGGGACTTGTCGCCAAAATTCAAGATGAAGCCCAAGTTGACGCCGAAGAAAAAGCTTCTGCAATATTGGTGGGCGCTATGGAGCGAATGGCAAGCGAAGTTACGGCTGAGCGAACTGTCACGGCCGTAAAGTTAGAAGATGAAGAGATGAAAGGCCGTATCATCGGCAAAGAAGGCCGTAATATACAGGCCCTCCAGCGTGCTACTGGTGTTGACATCATGGTAGATGATACACCGGGAATGATTATTCTGAGTAGTTTTGATCCCGTCCGTCGTGAAGTTGCTCGGCAGGCTTTAGAGATGCTGCTAAAAGATGGCCGGGTACACCCCGGACGTATTGAAGAAATTGTTGAAAAAGCACAAAAGAATGTGCAAAAAGATGTGATGCGAGCTGGAGAAGATGCTGCTCGTGAAGTTGGTATCATCGGCATACCTAAAGAAATTCTGCAATTGTTGGGTGAACTGAAGTACAGGACATCGTATGGACAAAACGTACTTAAGCACAGTACCGAGATGGCTCACATTGCCGGTATCATCGCAGAAGAACTTGGTGCCGATGTTAAAATCGCTAAATACGCGGCCCTAGTGCATGACTTAGGAAAAGCCCTTACTCATAAAGTAGAAGGTAAGCACCACCACATTAGTGGCGAAATGCTACGCAAATACGGAGCTCCCGAAGCGGTTGCTCATGCTGCCGAGGCGCATCATGACGACATGGAAGCGACTACGACCGAAGCGGTAATCATACGGGTAGTTGATGCCGTAAGTGCGGCCCGGCCCGGTGCTCGGAATATTAGTGCCGAGAACTTTGCTGAGCGCATGAAGGAACTGGAAAATGTCGCCAACGGTTTTGACGGTATTGAAAAATCCTACGCTATTAGCGCTGGGCGTGAAGTCCGAGTCTTTGTAAGGCCTCAGGATATTGATGATTTGACAGCCATTCGGCTAGCCCGCGACATTGCTACCAAAATCGAATCCACCATGCAGTACCCAGGAACAATAAAAGTCAATGTCATTCGTGAAACCCGGGCTATCGAATTTGCCAAGTAGTATAGACTGAGTTTGTGAATATTCTCTATGTTGGCGATATTATGGGGGAACCCGGTGTCCGGGTGGTTACACAATTGCTTCCGGAGCTTCGCCAAAAATATCATATTGACATGGTCATTGCCCAAGGAGAGAACGTCACCGAAGGGCGGGGTATATCGTTAGCTGATTATCAACGGCTCAGAACTATAGGTATAGATTTCTTAACCGGCGGTAATTGGTCGCTGCACCGCGAAGACACCCATGAACTCTTAAATAATCCGTCTGAGCCGATTATTCGGCCGGCTAATTATCCGCCGGGAACAGTGGGAAAGGTATATAAAGAACGCCAAATGCCCGGAGGGCTCGTACTGGTGGTAAGTTTACTGGGTCAGATAGTAGGTAAGGACGCAGATAAGCCAGTAGATAACCCATTGCAAGTAATCGACCAGATTCTTAAAGAAACTAAACATGTTAAGTATGTTGCAAAAGTGGTAAATTTCCACGGTGATTACAGTAGTGAAAAGTTGGTAATCGGGCATTATTTAGATGGACAAGTAACGGCTGTAATTGGAGATCATTGGCACATCCCCACAGCCGATGCCCGCGTGCTACCGCGTGGGACAGCGCACATAACCGATGTTGGTATGTGCGGTAGCCTTGATTCTAGCTTGGGCGTAAAGCTGAACACGGTTATTGAGCGTTGGCGTAATGGCCGGATAAACCGCAATGAGTTAGAAAAGGCTGGTCCATTACAGTTTAATGCGGTTTTAATAAACACAGATTCTTCAACGGTTTTAGCGCAAAAAATTAAACAAATAAGACAAATCGCAGATTAGCATAAGCAAAATTGTAAGGTATTTTACTGTAAAGAAATTCAGGTACCGTTAAGCTATAGTAGTTAAGGAGAAGTATGATGACCAAAAATAACTGGAATAATATAGCTGACCGAGAATTTTATTCAATGCCAACTGAATGGCAGGAAGACTGGCAAGAACTGCGCGACCGATAACTACCGGTCAAACATCTGTCGGACCGTTTTTGAAGTAAATTCTATTTAAACGTAATGTCTCTCACGAGATCTCTTGCGTAGTTTAGCTAACTGTCAACCTCCCCAAACAGCGAACACCTTGTCTCAGACTTTTAGCGGCATAGTCGCGCTGAGGCTGGCAGCGTAAGCTGCCGGACTCATGCCTAATGCGCTGTGAATGCGTTGGTGG
>JBKJPJ010000104.1:0-3526 GCA_046595225.1 Saccharimonadales bacterium (SeqCode) | reverse complement strand
GCCATAAGCTCGATAACCTAGTGTTGTATATGGATGGAGGCATTTTGTTGAAGAACAACGCGATAAAACGTTCTGTCCGGCGGCTCATACACAATCCTGAGATTTTAGTTTTGCTGCCGCACCTAGTTTCTCCTGCCTACCCAACAATTGCAGCAGTTATTGACCAATTTCGAACAATGGTCGGTTTCTTACAGCTAAAGGTAAATAGTTTTGTAGGAACGTATACATTACCGGCTACAAAAGCTGTATGGGTACGGTTAACTGCTAGCCAAGGGTTGAGCCTGCAACAAATTTCCCTACTATTTGGTAGTAAGGAAAATACCACCACCAAGGCCCATCTAGCAATACGGCCCGCCCAAGTGGCATTCGCTCGTGAGGCAGTAGTGGTAAAACCGGTACTGCGAATGCGGGATTTATTATTCGAGCCAGATACTCGACTGCGTACACTGAATACAAAAAGTACTCGACCCCTACCTCTGTTAAAAAGTATTCCTAGACTTGTATCACGTCTTGGAAAGTATTACCTAAGGCTTCTGCCATTGGTTACAGTATATTTTATTTGGCTCGCGCTTCAGTACCAGTTCTTAATTCCCGTTGCGATGACTGCTTCATGTATGATAGGTGCAACCATACTAATACTATTAGGCGAAGATGAGATACCTTTGCTGCAGCGCATTCGTTTATTGCTGCTTGCACCAATAGTTAGCATCCAGATTGTAGTTTTAATTGCCCGTCGATTCCGACAATTAGGCCGATTGAGTCATTTATTTTGAGGTAAGGTGGTGGACAAAACCACGGAAGCTATCGGTCATTTCTGGTAGGCTGAGCCCACCGATGAGTACCAATATGGTGACAAAACTAACTAATGGTGCAATGAGGTTTATATTTCTCTTGGCTGATCCCGACTTATCACTTAGTTGAGCTTTGGATTTACCAGATGTATTCGTAGGTGGCTTCGTCTGTGAGCTACTCCCGAGCACCTTAGCGTTGTCATTACCATCGCTAGAGGTATTATTGGCTGAACCGTTTGAACCTGTTGAACTGCGGGAAGCTGACGACCTAGGAATGAAACCGAAGACCTTACCCGCACTTCCTCCATTCGATGGTGTTCCTGCTAGGTCAGCAGAACTGGCATCGGCTCCGCCTCCGTGGCCAGAAACAGCTGTTCCCGCGGCTGTATCAGTTCCAAAACTGCCAGCCCAACTGCCAAAGACATTAATGAATAACACACCAAACCAATTTGATAACGACAACTTGCTGTTGCTAATGTTTATTAAATTTACACTTGCCGATGCATCCCCAGTTGAAGCATTGCCTCCGGTAGTATTGTTGTTAACGGTTGCATGTCCAGAGTTAGCCTTAATCGCAATATCATTGTTAATAGTATTGTGCGTATCCTGATTAATGACCGCGGTATTAGCTATATTGCTACTCGCGGTACAAGTGCCACCACAGTACCCAACGCTACTGCTCCCCGGTGCATTAACGAGTATACCGCTCCAAGTTCCCATATTATTAACTATGACGAGTAGACCATTTGTGCCCGTAAGGTTCTGGCCCGTTAGATTCAAAACATTAAGTTTGGTTCCGGCTAGGCCGGTAGTTGCGTTCCCGCCATTGGTATTGTTAGCGACGGATGCTTCCCCTGATTGAGCATCCAAACCGATGGTGTTGTTGATGGCTTGGCTGGCGTTGGTGTTTACCTGTAAATCGTTTGAGGTATTTGCCGAGGCTGTAGCAGTAGAATTAGGACCAGTGCCATTAATAACAGCGTTTAAGTAACCTTCTGGAAGTAAAATGTCTCCGTTAAAATCACCCTTAATGTTGACCACTCCTAAAAATGACTGACCGGCATTAATACCAGAGTTTAGTACATTCAGCACATCGGCTGTAGCTGTTGCAGAACCTGAAGTAGCATTGCCCCCGTTGGTATTATTGGCGACCGCAGCATCACCGCTGCCCGCATCTAACACAATTTGGTTATTAATCAGCCCATTGCCTTTTACATTTACGGTTAAGTCATTTTGGGTGTTCGAGGTAGCGGTATTAACTGATAATGGACCCGTGTTTTGAATTTGGCTCGGATCAATTAATAGATCACCAATTACGTTACCGGATATATTTTTACTAAAGGCCAGCAATCCGCCGTTCTGCTGGGTGTTCCAGGTTGATTGCAGGACGTTGATAATGTTAGCTAAGATACTGGCGTCGCCCGTTAAAGCGCTGCCACCATTAGTATTACCAAGTACCGAAGCATTCCCGGAATGGGCGGTAGAGTTGAGATAGTTCGAGATTGAAGCATTGTAAAAGAGGTCATAGACACCAGTATTTGTGGTGTTGGTATTAGCGGTATTAATAGATTCAGGCCCCGTATTAAAAATGCCTGTTCCCTTTAAAGCTGCTGCCGGGGCTACAGGGGTACTGGCTAGCACGTTTGCCACATACGTATGGCTGGGAGCATCGTACAGCCATTCGGTAGTATCCCACATACGTGTTTGGGGGTTAAAACTGTACGTCTGAGAAGTTTTAGGCTGTGTCTGGTTGGTTTTAGGATTCCAGGTGTAATAATTATTCTCCCACAAGCCTGTCGAGGCATTGAAAGTATACGTAGTAGCACTATCACCGGTCGGTTGTTGCGGCCCTTGTGCTGCAGGTGTTGTTGGTGCCTGAGGGCTTGGTTCAACTACTGGTGCAATTGTTGTTGCTGGGGGAGTAGTGGAAACCGGGGGCGATGGATCTGTGGCAGGTGCGGGGGCTGCTGTTACAGGAGCACTCGTATCTGAAGCAGAAGTTGTAGGGGCTTGTGTGGTAGTTTCTGCAAAAACACTCAGAGGAAAACCCATGACTAGAAACAGTGATAAACAGAGAGCAGAAATACTTTTGCTGAGGGATTTAATCATTGCGGTTCCTTTGATGGTTTATGTGATAGTTTATGGAGCTTGTTGGGAAGGATCCGGTGAGAGACCCCTCCCCAAACGAGCTGCTACTTTTTAAATAGTTTTTAAAGACTATTTAATTAGTTGCTTAAGCTAACAGTTGTTGAACTGCTGCTTGTGTTTGAAGCGTTACCGCTAACAGCTGAACCGCCATCAGTGTTGTTGCTGACGCTTGCATTGCCAGAGGTTGCACCTTGGCTGTTGTTGTTAGTCACATCAACATCATTGTGGTTGCTGACTTCTACACTGTTGTTTGTCTCTGCATTAACAGTGTTGCTAGAGTCAGGACCAGTTTTGTAGATTGAACCAGATGGGTCACCAGCGCTCATTCCCATTGTCCAGCCAGCGTGACCGCTGCCATTGCTAACAGAAACACTTGTGTCTGATGCATTACTGTTTTCGGCGCTTCCAGAAGCAGCGTTACCAGCGTTGGTGTTGTTGCTTGTGTTAGCGTGGCCGCTATCGGCACCTTGTCCGTTGTTGTTCGTAACACCAACATCGTTGTTGTTATCTACATCCATCTCGTGTGTAGATTGCGCATTAACGGTGTTTGATGAATTTGGTCCTGTGGTGTCGATAGAACCACTTTG
>JBKJPJ010000059.1:0-10727 GCA_046595225.1 Saccharimonadales bacterium (SeqCode) | reverse complement strand
ATATGGCAAACGCTAAAAACAGTCCGCAAAAGAAGAAACGCCAACGCAAGAAGCGTCAGTCAGAGGTTCTTCCGCTACACATTCTTAATGAGGCTGAAAATAAGTTCTCAGAAGTCGTACAGACAGCCATAAAAACACGTCAATCGGTATTTGAAAACGACAACCAATACAGCATAGATGACCTTGCAGAATACTTTACTAACACCAGCAATGAGCTTAAAAACAGAATCCTACCACTAGAAAGACGCCGTTACGTCATATATCTACGAAAATCTACAGATGACGAAGCAAAGCAGGTACGTTCAATAGAAGACCAACGTGATGAATGCTTGGAACTAGCACGTAGACTTAATATCAGCCCGTCTAAAGTCACGGTCCTAGAAGAAAGTGCTTCAGCTAAGAAAGCAGGAAATCGCCCAGTCTTTGACGAAATGATTAGAGGATTCCAAACTGGTAAGTATCATGGGCTGTTAGCGTGGTCCCCCGACAGGCTGTCACGGAATATGAAGGAAGCTGGCGAAATTATTGACTTGATTGACTTAGAGGTAATCCAAGATTTGCAATTCAAAACATATCAATTTGAAAACACGCCAAACGGTAAGATGATGTTGGGCATTCTTTTTGCCACTTCAAAACAGTATTCAGATAAATTAGCTGTTGACGTAAAGCGTGGCACAGACGGAAATATTAAAGACGGTAAGTACAATGGGGTAGTCAAAAAGGGTTACTTCGTTGACAATGCGACTGGATCATTTATACCTGATAAGTACAACTGGGGTTTACTACGGATTGCTGTTGATATGCGATTACGTGAGGGCAAGAGCAATATAGAGATAACTGAATTCTTAAACGAAGCTAAATTGGCGGTACGAAAAAGCGAAGATGACGAATACAAGCTGGTTAAGGTTACGAAGCAGATGTTGGGTAACATATTTGAAGATTCATTCTACTGCGGACTTTACCAATACGGTAACAACATCGTCAACCTGATAGACATTTATAACTTTGTACCGTTGATTACAACCGATGAATACATAGCCTTAAATGCTCAAGTGTCTACAGATTTTGGCAAGTCAACTAAAGTCAGAACAAACAATAGTAAACGACTTGACTACGGTCTTCTGAGAGGTAAGGTGATATGTGATTTCTGCGACGTACCTATGCAGTTCCAGAACACACCACTAAAACGTGGCAAGAGTGCAGGTAACAAACTTATAAGTTTTTATTGTAGGAATCGAGAGTGCTTACGCCACGATAAAGTCGAGCAACAAAAACAAGGGATCAAGTTACTAAAGAGCATACGCGCTAAGTATGTGTTATCAGCGATTGAATGGGAGATACGACATGCGACAAAGCAAAGCAAGAAAGCGTACGACCTTTATATACATAGCCTAGAGACTAGTCTGGCTTCTGAACGTGCAATTACAAAACGCAAACTACACGAAGCACAGCAAGACCTAAAATTGAATGAGCAAAGACTGGTAAAGTATTCAGACCTGCACGTAGAAGACCGTGTGGCTTATGAACGGTATCATAAGGGCAAAATAGAACACCATGAGAACCTTGTCGACAAAGCAAAGCAAGACATAGAAGCAAACAATAACAGATTAAAAGACCTAGAAACAGCGTTGCCAACAGAAGAACAGTTCTACGAACTCATCAAAATGTATCTGTTAGACCTGCTTCAAGCAACTGAACTAACTAGGATAGACCTAATATGCAACGAACTTGTTACGAACCTACGTGCTGGAAACGATTCTGTATCTGTTATAAAACTAAATCCACCATACAATATGCTGGTGGATTTAGCTGAAATATCTACTGGTCGGGGTGAAAGGACTCGAACCTTCGACCTCACGGTCCCAAACCGCGCGCGCTAGCCAACTGCGCCACACCCCGATGTGTGGAAGATTAACTGAGTAAGTATAGCAAAAACACCTCTGTTACGAAACCGCCGGCCTTTTGATACCGTTTGTAGCGTGCACTAAGGTATAATAGGCTTCATGTTAGAGCTGTTGCTCAGTACGGCTATTGCCCTTGTGGTAGTGGCTTATGCCGAAGGTTACTTCGGTAATAAACGTTTTTCTCCAGAAGTTGCCCGCAAACTGGTGCATGTTGCGCATGGTTTGGCTGCTGCCAGCTGGCCATTTTTTGTAAGCATGCATATGATTATTTTGGTTGAAGTAGTATTTATTTTGGCTTGCAGCATTGCCCGCAAATTTAATCTATTTCATGATTTACGGTCAGTGTATCGCCTGACATGGGGAGAATTCTTTTTCCCTCTGGGCGTGATTGCGGTGGCTTTATTAAACCCTACAGAATGGGTTTTTGCGGCTGCGATGCTGCACCTGGGGTTGGCTGATGCCGCAGCAGCAGTTGTTGGTACCCGCTACGGCAAGCATGCGTATAAAGTTTTTGGCCATAAAAAGAGCATAGAAGGTTCGCTGGCATTTCTGCTCGTTTCAGTGGTGATTACGCTGTGGGTGGTGATGGCTACACCGTTTGGCGTTAATAACGTCGTTATGTTAATGGTAGTATTGCCTATTCTAGCTACAGTTTCGGAGAATATCGGGGTTTTAGGAATGGACAATTTACTGATACCGCTAGTAGTAACATTAGTCTTGCGCACTAATATTCTTTAACGATATATTTTAGTGACGGCGTTTAGGCGCACTGTGTGCTCGCAAGGCATAGATAATTACCGTAATATCTACGAGTTCCTGGACGGCGGCACCCTGGGAAGCTCTAAAACGTCCGGTAGCAAAAATTATCATGAGCACTAAACTTATAGAGATACCAATCAGTATGCTTTGACGGGCAATAGAAAACGTTCGTTTGGCTACTTCGACTGCTGTAGCTACCTTGCTGACGTCATCGAGCATTATCACTACATCAGCCGATTCACTGGCTGCTGTAGAGCCACGGGCCCCCAGGGCAATGCCGACATCGGCTGCAGTTAATACCGGTGCATCGTTTACGCCGTCACCCACAAAAGCCACTGGTCCGGTAGGTACTTGTTCGATAGCATGTATTTTGTCTCCGGGTAGGCAGTTTGCTTGGACGGAAGTTATACCGAGCTGCTTGGCAACTGCCTTGGCTGTCAACTCGTTGTCGCCTGTCACCATGAGTGTGTGGGTGATGCCAGCATGTTTAAGACGATCCAGCATTATCTTACTCTCTGGCCGGACTTCGTCTGCAAACGTTATGACGCCAGCTAACTTACCGTCAACTGCCAAATAAGTAGCAGTTTGTTTGGCTGGATCATGCCAGGCGGCCGGCAGCTCAACTTCATGGTCTTTTAACATTTGTAACCGGCCGATAAGCAGGCTTTTCCCGTTAATTCTTCCAGCCAATCCATGCCCTGATTCTTCTTTGATTTGTTTGGCGGACTGTAACTTCCGATTTTTGTCTTTGTCTGCAGCTGTAACAATAGCACGAGCTAGAATATGGGTTGAGTTTTGTTCCAATGCTGCGGCATAATAGAGTACGTCCGCTTTGGTGTGAGAACCGTAGGTAATGACCATATTAACTATAGGAACACCTTTGGTGAGGGTGCCAGTTTTATCAAAAGCCATAGTTTTAATCTCGGCTAGACGCTCCAAGGCTCCGCCAGTTTTAACAATAATGCCATACTTAGCAGCTCGGCTCATGCCTGAAATTAAGGCAATCGGAGCCCCCAGTAGCAGAGGACACGGTGTAGCCACTACTAAAACCTCCAGAAAACGTTTAGGATCACCAGACAGTACCCAGGCAGTAACGGCAATCATAAAAGCGATGACTGTAAATGGAATGCTGTAGCGGTCGGCTAGTCGAACGAAAGGTGATTGGCTCTTCGAGGCCGAACGAACCAATTTAATGATCTGTTCGTATTGGCTGTCGGCTGCAGAGTTTAGGGCTTTAATGCGAATGGCCCCTTCCACGTTCACTGAACCGCTGAGGAGTTGTTCCCCAACATTTTTAGTGATGGGTAAGCTCTCGCCAGTCAGGCCTGATTCATCAAAGCTGGAGGTGCCTTCGTAGATCTCACCATCGACGGGTACTACTTCGCCGGGGTAAATAACTAGTTTATCGCCAGATCGTATGGTGCTGACGCTGGCTTCAATAACTTGGATACCTTTTACCAGGTGGGCTTTGGTAGGTTTGCGTTTGAGCAGAGCAGTTAATTCTACCTTTGCTCGTTCGCCAGCATAGTCTTCGAGGGCTTCACCACCGGTCAACATTAAAACGATGATCATTCCGGCCCAGTATTCTTTCATAACGACCGATGTCACAATAGCGGTGACCGCTAAAATGTCTAACCCGTACTGGCCACTCCGGACGGATTCCACCATATCAAAGACAATAGGCAAGACTGCAAGTATAGCGCCGCCACCTAAAATAATATGTGCGGCCGTGTCAAAACCAGCCAAGTCTAGCCCCAAGCCTACTAATAAGGCAACAATTACCAGTCCTAGGATTCGGTAGCGGTTAAAGAAACGAATAATTTTTTTTGCTCTCACTGATTCTATTATAACAGAGATAACCTGTTATAATACAGCCGTTCCAGTATTGATTTCGCGGGATTCGTATAACGGCTAATATGGAAGTTTTCCAAACTTCAGACGGGGTTTCGACTACCCCATCCCGCACCATTGTATTTACCCGGGCGCCCGTAGCTCAGCTGGATAGAGCAGGAGACTTCTAAGCTCAAGGCCGTAGGTTCAAGTCCTACCGGGCGCACCAAGCTAGTCATTATATTGAGGAAATATGAAGCGACATCAAAATATAGAATATAAAAAGATTCAAAATCTAAATAATTCAGGCAAAAAGAAATGAGTATATTGAAATTGAGTTAATAATCACTCTCGGATTTTCTCTTAATAGTCATATTTGGACTCTGGTGGCTACTGCGTAATGCACAATGGGGATAGTAGAAAAGCTATTTGGAGATTTTCAAATCCAAATATATATTCCTAATCACAGAACATACTACTAAACAGCCCTTGAACTTAGCTATAATAATTGTTAAGCTTATAAAGTAATGATTACTCGCTGCAAAATTTGTGAAAAAGAATTTTATAGTAAGCCCAATAGACTCAAGCAGGGTTGGGGTAAGTATTGCTCCAGGATTTGCCAGCACAAAAGCCAAAAAACCGGAAATATATATCGCTGTACCACATGCAGTAAACAAGTGTATAAAACCAACCAGGATCAGATTCGCTCAATGAGTAACAAATACTTCTGTAATAGGTCCTGTCAAACAGTCTGGAGGAACAAGCAATATATAGAAGACAAACATGCTAATTGGAAGGGAGGAGAAAGCAGCTATCGAAATATCATGATTCGGGCTAAAATAACCAGAGTATGTGCTAAATGTGGAGGCACCGACACACGCACCTTAGCAGTACACCATAAAGACAAAATTCGTCAACACAACACTCTTTCAAATCTAGTTTGGTTATGTCATAATTGCCATTTCCTGGTTCACCATTATAAAGATGAAGCAGGAACATTTTTGGTGCCCGTAGCTTAGTGGTTAAAGCGCCGCTCTGTGGCAGCGGATACGAGAGTTCAATTCTCTTCGGGCACCCCATGCATTCATGACTGGCATAAACGTTAGAGTTCGTGGATAATTTCGATGTGCGCGCCCAGAGAGTTTAGCCGTTCGGCCAAATCTTCGTAGCCACGGTTGATGGAATATACATTGCGCAGAATTGAAGTACCCTTAGCTGCCAGCATACCAATCAAAAGTAATACAGCTGGTCGCAAGGCCGGTGGGCACACAATATCGGCGGCCGTGAAGCGGGTGGGTCCGTCAATATAGGCCCGATGTGGATCGGCAAGTGTTACATTGACGCCCAACTTGCGCAGTTCTATATAGTACATGGCTCGTTCTTCATAGACCCAATCATGAATGAGTGTTCGACCATGGGCAACTGCGGCAATCGGTACAAAGTAGGGTAGGTTGTCGATATTAAGGCCCGGGTAGGGGCGACCATATAGTTTTTCATCCAAGGCCCGTAATGGTTTGCTGTGTTTATGAACAGTAATATCAACTAATTCAGTAAAACCATTCTCCGCCTTATAGGTGGGAGAAAGGCTAAAACGGACACCCATTTTTTTGAGTTTTAGCATTTCTAATTCCACAAACTCTATCGGCGACCGCTTTATGGTGATCTGTGAATTAGTGGTAATAGCGGCAGCTATGAAGGTCATAGACTCTATAGGATCTTCGCTTGGGGCATAGGTAACGTTTTTCTTAATTTCTTTTACACCGCGGACGCGCAATGTAGTGGTGCCTATTCCATCAATTTTAACTCCAAGTTTTTTAAGAAAAATACACATGTCCTGAACGGCGTAATTAGCACTGGCATATTTAATGACCGTTTCTTGTTCAAACCGAGCGGCCGCCATCAAAACATTCTCGGTAACGGTATCGCCGGATTCATACAGGATAATCTGAGGAGTGTGCTTTTTCCGGACCGATACATTGTAGTAGCCAGTTTTGGCTATAATTTCGACGCCAAGTTCTTCTAGGGCAAACAGATGGGGATCCACCGTCCGCCGGCCCAACTTGCAGCCACCAGCATAAGGAATCTTGAAATTTTTCAGGAGGTGCATAACCGGCCCAAGCATCATTAATACGCTCCGTGTTTTGCGGGCGGCACTGCCATTAATTGTGTCTAAATTAAGTCGGGCCGGTGGTTTGATTTCTATATCATTTTCGGGGAGCCATTTTACATGAACCCCAATACTGATCAACACCTCAATTATGCGGTTTACCTCTTCAATTCTGGGCATGTGTTTTAGCCGGGTAGTACCTTTATTCAGCAATGCTGCAAACAATAACCCTACTGCAGCGTTTTTGGACACTTTAGTAGTTATGCTGCCTGACAGTTCTTTGCCACCTTCAATCCGGAGGTTCACGGAATTGCCACTGAGGCTAATAAGAGGTTTCTGTAAGACGTCGCTTATGCGGGCCAACGTTTCTAAGCTGAGGTTCTGACCGCCATGTTCAATGCGATTTACGGCTGACTGGCTGGTGCTCAGGCGCCGGGCAAATTCGGCTTGGGTAAGGCCGCGCTCTTGCCTTAACTGGTAAATAAGTGACCCAATCTTCTGGTTAGTAGTACTCATAAGCAGATTAATTATACTGTATTTGGTATAGGGCGCAAGTTGTAGTGACAAGTGTGGGTAGACGCTGTTAGAATGAACTCAAGATGGATGACTTAGACGTAAAAAAATTATTAGACGCCGAAGTAAAGCGGCAACGAGCGGGCCTGGAACTTATACCAAGTGAAAACTACGTAAGCGCCGATGTATTAACCGCTTTGGGTAGCGTCTTTACTAATAAATATTCAGAAGGCTACCCGGGTAAACGTTATTATGGTGGTCAAGAAAATACTGATCCTCTAGAACAACTAGCCATCGACCGGGCCAAGAAAATTTTCGGTTCCGACCATGCTAACGTCCAACCCCATTCTGGGGCTCCGGCTAACATTGCTGTCTACCAAGCTTGGATGGAACCCGGCGACACCATCATGGCCATGAAGCTTGATCACGGGGGGCATCTGACCCACGGTCACCCTATAACCAGTAGTGCCAAATTGTATAACTTTGTCCGGTACGGAATTAAGGATATTGAAACGGGCGAGATCGACTACGATGCAATGCGTGATACTGCTCTCCAGACTAAACCCAAAATAATCTTAGCCGGCTTCTCGGGGTATCCTCGCAACTTGGACTATGCCAAATTTGCAGCCATTGCCAAAGAAGTTAATGCAGTACTTATGGCCGATATGGCACATATTGCCGGTTTGATTGCCGGCGGTGTTTTACCGAACCCGCTGGACTTTGGCTTTCATATTATGACCACCACTACCCATAAAACCTTGCGTGGTCCACGGGGTGGCTTGATTCTAAGCCAGGGCAGTGTGGGTAACCCGTTAAAGGCACCAGAAAAAACGGTTAAAAACTTACCAACTCTTATTGACCGTGAAGTTTTCCCTGGTTTTCAAGGAGGTCCCCACATGCATAGCATTGCCGCTAAAGCAGTAGCCTTTTATGAGGCCATGCAGCCTGAATTTAAGGAGTATGCTCAGCTCATTGTGTCTAATGCCAGTCGCTTAGCAGACGAACTCATGCAGCGTGGCTTTAAAATTATTACTAATGGTACCGATAACCATCTGATTATGATTGATATGCCGGCAAGCTTTGGTATTGACGGTCGCCAAGCCCAGGAAATTCTAGATAAAATTGGGCTCAATGCCAATTGTAACGCCATACCAAACGACGTATTACCACCATACAGACCATCGGGTTTGCGGGTAGGGACACCGGCGATAACTACCCGTGGGTTAGCCGGGAATGACATGGCCCAAGTAGCAGATTGGATGACCCAGGCTTTGAAAAATAAAGACAGCGAGGAAACACTTAACAAGTTAAGTAAGGAAGTGGAGGATTTCGCTTTACAATTTCCACTACCAAGTGATAATTAACACTTAACAGGTTAAGCATTTTCTATAAGTTCAGGTTCTTGCTGTAACGTTATGCTGAATTTTTCGTATACAGCCGCAATGATCTTTTGTTTAAAATCTAGTAGTTGAGCGGTCGATTGAGCATGCTCGTTTACCAAAATCAAATTTTGATTCGGCCATTGACCAATCCCTGTTTCACTATCATGGACGCCATCAAAGCCCACAAGTTCCATAAGCCGGGCGGCCGATAATTTTGCGTGGGTATCGTCTAAAAGCCAATAGGGTTTTTGAGGCCATTTAGGGTTAGCCTGGGCGAGTTCAGGGTGGGAGTCGAGCAGGGAATCTAATTCTTCGCGGCTTATTACGGGGTTCTGAAAGAATGAGCCACAATTGGCTACAGATGACGGATCAGGGAGTTTAGCTGTCCGTATTGCTATTACTGCTTCACGAACTGCCAAGGGGGTGAACTTGGTAATTTCGTGCTGGCTAAAATATTCTTCCACATCTTTATAAAAGGGAGTAGTAGGGGCTTCTTTGGTGACCTGTAAAGTTAACGATGTTATTAAAAACCTTTCGCGGTCGGTAGTTTTGAAGCGACTCGTACGATAGCCAAAAGCACAGTCGGAGCCCCGCATGGTTACCATCTGCCGAGAATGTAAGTCGAAAGCCTGCAATGTTATAAGTGTGGTAGCCAACTCCTGACCATAGGCGCCAATATTCTGCACCGGCGCACTTCCGGCACTGCCCGGTATTAACGACAAGCTTTCAATACCACTATAGCCGGCTGAAACAACACGCTCAACGACGCTATCCCAATTTTCACCAGCGCCGACCTCAACGTAGGCAGTGTTTTCGTCAAACGGCTTCATATCAAAACCAACTATTTTATTTTTGAGCACCAGGCCCTTAAACCCGTCATCGAGCCAAATGGTGTTACTTCCTTCGCCGATCATTACCAGAGGCAATCTGTGTTCCTCGGACCAAGCTACGGTTTCATAAATTTCTGATGGTTTAGTAATCTCTGCAAAATAAGCTGCCAGTCCACCAAGGCGCATGGTCGAATATCCACTGAGCGCTACGTTTTCGAGTAAGTGCATATGCTGTCATTATACCTTAGCTGCTTGCTTGCACACTCGTAAAATGTGTGTACCATAAGAGATGATGAGTAATAAACACACGGAGTTTCCCTATCGTTCCTTGGGCATGCAGCTGAAGAAGGAACGCCAAAAGTTGCAAGAAACCTTGGCTGAGGTATCTGGGGCTGTTGAGATAGATATGGATACGCTCCGTGATATTGAATATGGGGTACGGCGCCCGAGCGAGGAAGTATTAATGCTGCTGGCTAGTCATTTCGATTTATCCGATAATGCGGCAGCTCGTTTATGGAGTCTTGCTGGCTATGACGCAACTAGCGACACCGTGGAAACCGATCAGCGCAATACTCTATTTGTTATGCCGTTTGACGTAAGAATTGTGTACGCTGATATGGCTCACGTAACCGCCAATGATTTTGGAGTAGTGGTGAATTTTTTACAAAGTGGTGGCCCAGGAAGCCAGCCACTGGCAATTAGCCGGGTGGGTATGAGCAAAGAACATGCTCAGAGTGTCGTTACATTACTTCAAAACGCCCTCAAAGAATCTTCCCAGCCAACAATAATCCGGGCATTACCGAGCCCTAAACCAAAGCAAAATAAGTCAAGTTAGAACTGTGTACAATCTTTAATATTTATCTAAAGATCAGGTCTGGTAACAGTGTTAAAATGGTTACATGCCTTGGAAAGATAAAGAAAAACAGCGAGAAGCTATAAGGAAGCATTATTATGCTAACCGACAGAAATATATCAATAAAGCTTATAAAAAACGGTTTGAATTACGCAAATGGATAGGTGAACTCAAGGAGAATACACCCTGTGCAGATTGCAAAAACAAATACCCATATTACGTTATGGATTTTGATCATTTAGGTGACAAGAAGATACTTGTAAGCAAGGTTATTAATAGCGGCAGTTGGGTACAGACTAAAGCTGAGATTGCTAAGTGTGAAATTGTATGTTCAAATTGTCATAGAACACGTACGCATGAGCGAAGACTTGTCGACATGTCGTATACTAGTTGAATGTGCGCCCGTAGCTCAGTGGATTAGAGCGTCGCGCTTCGGACGCGAAAGTCGGCGGTTCGAATCCGTCCGGGTGTACCAAACAAAGTCCCGACCTTTTGGTCGGGTTTTTGTTTGGTAAAGTCGCAAAGCGACTTGAATCGCCGCAGGCGGTG
>JBKJPJ010000120.1:0-7762 GCA_046595225.1 Saccharimonadales bacterium (SeqCode) | reverse complement strand
GTGCATACCCAAGCTGTAAGCAAGGTAGTAATTGGATTGCCAAGGGGTATGAACGGTCAAGATACCGATCAAACCCAAAAGGTACGTCGTTTTGCTGAGCAGTTAAGAGAAAATCTGCCTGTTGGTATACACTTACAGGATGAAGCGGCAACTTCAATTCAGGCGGAAGCAGAGTTACAACAGCGTAAAAAAGCTTATACAAAAGAGGAAATTGATGCCCGCGCCGCGGTGATAATACTCGATGACTTTTTAAGGGAGCAGAAAATCTAACCGTTTATTATGAAGCAGTCAGTGAAGAAAAATCGTAGTATTAAAAGAAGAATGATGCCTTTCGTTATAGTCGGCATTGTTTTAATTAGTATTGTGGCCACCATACGCCAAGTATATTATGACAATTTACAGGCGGTGAATGCCTCCCAACGTAGCCAACAGGTAATCGTACCAAAGGGCGCATCAGCCCAGCAGATTGCCGACCATTTAAAACAATCCGGCGTTATTCGCTCGACTTGGGCGTTCACTTGGTATGTCCGAAATCACGATCTGCGCGATAAATTACAGGCCGGTACCTATGAATTTCGGCCCAGCCAAAGTGTCATGGATATTGCTAATGTACTTTCTCAAGGTCGAATTTCGACTAATTTGATTACTATTTTACCTGATCAACGCCTTGACCAGATTCGTCAAAGCTTAATAAACTTCGGATACAGTCCAGCGGCAGTTGATGCCGCGCTGGAGCCCACCCAATACGCTGATCATCCGGCTCTTAGCGATAAACCCGGCGGCGCAAGTTTGGAGGGTTATTTGTATCCAGATTCATTCGAAAAAACAGCTGCTACAAAGCCGCAAACAATAATACGAGCCTCATTAGACGAGATGCATAAACATTTGAGTCCGAGTATTCGCGAAGGGTTTATTAAACAAGGCATAACTGTTCATGAAGGGGTCGTATTAGCATCAATTGTAGAAAGGGAAGTAAGTAAATCAGCCGACCGGACAGTCGTAGCGCGGGTTTTCTATAACCGGATTCATCAGGGTATGAAGCTAGAGTCTGACGTAACTGCTTTCTTTGGCTCGGTGAAAGCCGGACATGCCCCAAGCGTAACCTATGATTCGCCGTATAATACTCATATCATTGCCGGTTTACCTCCAGGGCCTATCAGTAATGTCACAGAAAATTCACTAAAAGCTGTGGCCAATCCGGCTAACAGTGATTATCTGTTCTTTGTATCTGGTGATGGTGGAAATACCTACTTTAGCCGTACTTTAGCCGAACATCAGGCAAATGTTGATGCCCATTGCAAAAAACTTTGTAGTTAACAGGGGTGAGAAATATAATAAATGCTTGAGTTTTAGACACTTTTTTGCTATTATCAGATGGCAACTTTTTGTTGCACCGAAACTGTTTACGTTAGATAGAAATACACGGGAATTGGTCGACTTTTCCCCGAATACCAACTAAGAACCAGTTTTCGGATGGCGTGAAATTTATATTACGCGCCAGGAGATTAGTATTCGTACCACTACCCTCAAATCTACTACGGTAGGTTTACGGCAGTCCAGTCGCAAAAGTATTGTGGGTTTCCCCAAACTTAAGCGCCGATCCCAAAAAAGATTCCTTCGCTACAGCATCCTAGCGGTTAACGCTTTATTGCTGGTGGCTGTTATTGGTTTTGTCGTAAAACATCCCAGTTCTACCCAAGCAGTACAGCGAGCCGCACTTGATGGTTCTGTTTCTAATAAGGCCACGAACCCTTTAGACCAGGTGTCATCGGCAGATATCGCCGCTCATGTTGCCCGTATTGTTAATTTGCCCGAAGCAATAGCCGTCGTTAACCAGGCAGATTCTGCTAATGCTCAATTGACACTCATTTCTGCTGACGATCAAGTTATTGCCAAGCCCCAAGTTATCACTACACAGGTTAAATCACGAAAAGACATTCAGAATTATAGTGTTAAAGAAGGCGATACGGTACCAGGTTTAGCAACCAAATTCGGTGTGACATCAGAAACAATCCGCACCTCTAATATGCTTACCGGGGATGCACTTAAAGCCGGCCAACAACTTCTTATTTCCCCTGTAACAGGACTTGTCTATAAAGTTAAGGCTGGTGATACTCCGGCTTCATTGGCGGCCCGTTTTGGCGTAACCCAAGATGTCATAATTGCGTTTAATGACGGCGAAGTGAATGGCTTGCCGCTGAATCAAAACATTGTCATTCCAGAAGGACGTTCCAGCCAGTTCTCGGGGGTTGCCAGTGTTGCCACGACTACGCCAAGTTCCAGTGGAGTTGGAAGCCTGCGCCTCTTTGGCGGTGGCGGATATGATGCCGGATGGTGTACTGCCTATGCTTCAGCTAAGGCTGGTGTCCCCGGTGGTTGGGGAAATGCGAATACCTGGCATATTTATGCACCGCTCAGTGGTTGGACGGTAAGTACTGTTCCCCGTGTTGGTGCGGTTGCACAAAACAGCGCAGGCTGGGCAGGACACGTAGGTATTGTAGAGGCAGTATCGCCGGATGGCAGCCAGATCAAATACTCCGATATGAATGGTCTAGCCGGCTTTAACCGTGTTGGCTATAGCGACTGGGTACCGACGCTGGGCAAATTTCAACGCTTTATATACCACTAAACTTCAGCAGTACAAAACGTTTGTTATATAATAATTTATCCGTATACGCTATACTAGATCGATATGTTTGTTGATCGAGTAAAAGTTACAGCCTGGGCCGGTGATGGCGGCAACGGAGCCGTTAGTTTTCGTAAAGAAAAATTTATAGATCGCGGTGGGCCGAATGGCGGTGATGGCGGCAACGGTGGTGATGTTATTTTAGTGGCCACCCGGAATCAACACACCCTTGCCGCTTTTCGTTATAAAAAAGAATTAAAAGCCGTCGATGGTAAAGCAGGTTCAAAACAAAACAAACACGGCCGAAGTGGCAAAGATATAGAAGTTTTGGTGCCTACGGGTACAGTTGCCAGCACCGAAGATGGGCAATTGCTAGCAGATTTAACACACGAGAACCAGCGGGCCGTGATTGCTTTAGGGGGTAAAGGGGGGTTTGGTAATGCTCACTTTGTATCATCAGTCAGGCAGGCGCCGCGGTTAGCCGAAAAAGGTGAGTTGGGGCAGCGGCGGCAAGTGATGCTGGAGCTTAAAATGATTGCTGATGTTGGTTTGGTGGGTCTGCCGAATGCCGGAAAATCTACCTTACTTTCGGTAGTCAGTAATGCTCGGCCAGAAATTGCCGGCTACCCATTTACTACTCTCAAGCCTAACTTAGGGGTAGTAGATGTCTATGAAACCCGGAGTCTGCTGATGGCTGACATTCCTGGGTTAATAGAGGGAGCAAGCCAGGGAAAAGGCTTAGGTGATGATTTTTTGCGCCACGTCGAGCGCACCGCTGTGCTACTGCACTTAATTGACAGTCATGAAGATGTGGCGCTTGCCTATAAAACCATCATAACCGAATTGAAGGCTTATAAAGTCGATCTTAGCACTCGGCCGCAAATTGTGGCACTGACTAAAATAGACGGTCTAGATGCCAAAGTCCTGAAGGCCCAAACCACTAAATTAAAAAAAGTTGTACCTAAGAAGGATCAGATAATGGCTTTTTCTTCCCACACCAAAGAGGGCCTGAAAGAGCTGATTGATGCAGTAGCCGATGTTGTGGGCAGCGCCCGGGTGGCTGAGGAGCAGGCCCAGCCGGTCGAAATACCGGTGATCCGTTTAACGGCTGATGAAAGTTGGCATGTCGACGCTACTGATAAGGGCTTTAAAATCACTGGTCATCGAATTGAGCGCTTTGCCGGAAGAACCGATTTTGCAAGCAATCCAGGGGTGCAGCGTTTGCGGGATATTATGCGTAAAATGGGTATCATGCGAGTGCTGGAAAAACGTGGAATTACAGCCGGACAAAAAATCACTATTGGAGATCCGACTATCGGTAGTATAGAATATTAATAAGGTGAAGTAATTATGCAACATACCCTTTATTTTTATGATCTTGAGACCAGTGGTTTTAACCCACGATCGGCCCGTATTATGCAGTTCGGTGGCCAGCGTACCACTATAAACTTGGAACCCGTCGGTGAGCCTCATAATCTGCTGCTAAAACTTACCGAAGATGTTTTACCAGAGCCGGATGCAGTCTTAATTACCGGTATTACGCCACAGCAAACCAGGGTGGATGGCCTTAGTGAAGCCGAATTTCTAAAACTTTTTTATTCCGAAATAGCTCTTCCGGGAACTATTTTTGTGGGCTATAACACGGTGCGTTTTGATGATGAATTTATGCGCTTCTTGAACTATCGAAATTTTTACGATGCCTACGAGTGGCAGTATAAAGATGAGCGGGGCCGCTGGGATCTATTAGATGTTGTTCGTATGATGCGTGCCTTACGGCCCGAAGGCCTCAAATGGCCTGTGGATAGTGCCGGTAAGCCAACTAACCGCCTTCAGCTCATGACTGCAATAAATGGCTTAGACCACCTTCACGCCCATGATGCAATGAGTGATGTCGAAGCTACCATAGATTTGGCGCGACTGATCAAACAGCATCAGCCCAAGCTTTTTAATTTTTTATTACAAACACGGGGCAAGAAAGAAGTAGCGGCAGTTGTAAAAACCGGCCAACCATTTGTGTATACTTCTGGTAAATATTCCAGCGAATTCCAAAAAACCACCGTCGTTCAGGTTCTGGCCGATCATCCAAACCGTAAAGATGCTGTTTTGGTGTATGATCTCCGCCACGATCCCACGCCGTTTTTAAATATGTCAGTTACGGAACTGGTAGAAGCCTGGCGTTGGCATGCCGAGCCTGACGCCGTACGCTTGCCCGTTAAAAGCCTGCAGTTTAATCGCTGCCCAGCGGTAGCGCCGCTTACCGTTCTGGATGCTGCAAGCCAGAAGCGTATAGTATTGTCACCAGAATTAATTACTAAAAACCTTAGTAAGCTACAAGCCGGCAACTTGGCAGCTAAGGTCTTGGAAGCGCTCAAGATTATGGATACATTGCAGCAGGCCAAGCTCCTGACGGTTGAACAAGATGTTGATGGCCAATTGTACGATTCATTTATTAATGACAGTGATAAACTACTCATGCGCACAGTCCAGCGGACAGCTCCCAAAGAATTGTCTAGTACTAAGCTGAACTTTAAAGACGACCGCCTAACCAAGCTTCTACCTCTGTATAAAGCTAGAAATTTTCCTAAGAGCTTGAGTATTGAAGAGCGGGCCGGCTGGGAACAATTTTGCGCTGAACGGCTTATGGCTAGTACAACTAAAAGAGCAGAAAAATATTTCCTGCGCCTGGATGAGATGGCCAAACAAAAAGATCTTACCTCCGACCAGCGCTTTTTACTCGAGGAATTACAACTCTACGGAGAAAGTATATTGCCGGCGCCTGACTATTAAGTCGAAACGATAGCGTTTAGGTACTCGTATGGCTAACATGGTCTGCACGAGTTGGGCAGGTACGACTGCCATATGCTGGGCAGTTGAGCGGTAATTACGCCGATACAGAATTTCTATAATTACCATTAATACCGCTGCGGCCAGTAAGACCCAGCTGAAAGTTATTTGTAAATGTGTGCCTGGAATTAACCCCAGAACAATAAAATTTAACATGCCCTTACCTCTTGTTTGGCGTTATTTTAACAAATAATGGTAAAAAAAGCAAGTATATTTTATAACGCTTATGATTTCACTCTTGTATAAGTTGCTTGGGCGAGCTAGGATAGCTAGTACTATGACGCGTATACCCTTTAGTAAGCAGTTACATAATTGGCTCAAAAGTGATGGCACAAAAACCTTGGATCAACTGGAACATGTTTTTGCCGAGAAAAGCATAGCTATTGGAATTTTAATATTAATGTTTGTACCGGCACTTCCCATTCCTACTGGCGGGATTACTCATATATTTGAGATTATCGCAATGTTGCTGTCGTTAGAATTAATAGCCGGCCGCACTACCATATGGTTACCAAAAAAATGGCGAACTAAGAGCCTTGGCAAGCTAGCCCAAAAAAAGGTTCTGCCAGCCATGGGCCGCTACATTGAATGGTTTGAAAAGTTTTCGCGTCCTCGTTTTCGTCAAATGCTACGCAATCATCATAGTTTACGGGCCATTGGCTTAGTCAGCTTATTATTCTGTATATTCGCATTTCTGGCGCCACCTTTTTCGGGTTTGGATACCCTACCGGCCTTGGGCGTAGTGGTACTCATGCTATCTGTAATATTAGAAGATGGTCTCCTTACAATCATAGGCTTGATAATAGGTGTCGTTGGGTCGGGGATAATCATTGGCTTTGGGACAGCAATTATAGAAACGGTAAAGCGACTGTTTTAGGAATTACCGGCTTTATAGCTGCCTAAGATAGTGACATCGCACTTTTGGTCTTGGAGTTTTTTTAGGGCTGTTTTGAATGGTCTGGTTTGCGAACCAGCGGCTAAATCGATATAGAACATGTAATGCCATTTTTTGCCTATTACCGGCCGGGACTGGAGCTTAGTGAGGTTTATATGTTGGTCCTTAAAGGCGCTGAGTGCATTATAGAGCGCCCCCGGCTTATGATTCGTAGTTAAAATCAGAGAAGTTTTGTCAGCTTGAGGTATCTTTTCTTCTTGGGTTTGGACAACTACAAACCGGGTGAAGTTATCGGTATGAGTTTCGATTTCCTCAGCCAGTACGCTCAGACCATGTATGGCTGCAGCCTCACGGCTGGCAATGGCAGCCTTTTTAGGATCATTCCAGGCTTTTACCATAGCTACACTGGCGGCAGTATCGTGCTGCTCAATCCGTTTGGCTTCGGGCAAGTGCTGGTCTAGAAATGCCTCACACTGGCCGAGCGCCGGCCCCTGGGAGTGGACCTCGGTAATTTTTTCAAGCTTGGCGTTTGGCAAGCCAATTAAACATTGGTTAACGTGGAGGTAGATTTCGCCGCAAATCCAAATCCTCTTTTTTAGCAATAAGTCATAGACATTGTTTATAGATCCGTAAAGTGAATTCTCTATAGCGACTATGGCTTTGTCGCACTGTTGGCTTTGAAGCGCCATAAAAACTTCGGTAAAGGTGTCACAGGAAAGAAGTTTTATGTGGCCACCAAAGAAGAGTTTTGCAGCTATAGAGTGAAAAGAGCCGTTTTGGCCCTGTATGGCAATCCTCGTGGTCATGTCGCCTCAAGCCTACCATATCTTTACGGATATGTCAGCACTGATTTGCTAACGGGGAGCAGGTATTGACACCACATATGGTGGTGTACTTGTAATTTAAAGCCATACAGCTAGCGCCGAATATTGCTGCTGGTGCAGGGCGGGGGTAGATTTTTGTGCAATTTTTTGTTAGACTATTGCGACCTTATGAGCGATTATATTGTAGTTAAAGGGGCTCGGGAACATAACCTCAAGGACGTGGATGTTACTATTCCACGGGGTAAACTGGTAGTGATTACCGGGCTGTCGGGCTCTGGCAAATCTAGCCTGGCTTTTGACACTATTTATGCCGAAGGCCAACGGCGTTACGTTGAGTCACTCAGTTCTTATGCGCGGCAATTCTTGGGTCTCATGGAAAAACCAGATGTTGATCAAATTGACGGTTTATCGCCAGCCATTAGCATTGACCAAAAGTCCACCAGCCGAAATCCCCGCTCTACGGTAGCTACGGTTACCGAAATATATGATTATCTGCGCTTATTGTTCGCCAGAATTGGCATTCCTCATTGCCCGGTATGCGGTAAGCCGGTAACCCGACAAACTGCCCAAGCG